>NZ_JAIOUQ010000003.1:291568-591568 GCF_019931065.1 Methanobacterium spitsbergense
ACGGGTTTATCTACGGGTTTGCTATGATTACCATGATTTTTCTGTATATACGACATTAAAGGAGCTGTAAGTTTTCCCCTGTATTTGATGAATGAGTCAACCAATTCTAAATAGAGTCCCTCTTCTTCGGGCGTGGAATTTATTGGAACTGTTATCTGGTTATCATCTTTTGAATCCTTGCTTTTTGATTCTTTAAACAATTGATAAGCCCGTTGTACATTCATAACTGCACTGTTGGCTATTTTATGTTCTCTTCTCTCGCATATTTCTGCCACAATTCTCTGGGCATCCCTCAACAGGTAAGATTCGAAGGAAAATGGATTATCATCTATCTTCCTCATGAGTCTATTGAGGTAATTGGAGACTTCCCCGTAGAAATTATCGCCTACACGAGATAGACCGCTAATACTACGCTCTTTCTTTTGTGTCTCCCTCAATTTTTGGAAAAATTCATCCAACCCTATTCCTCACTTTCTATCCTTGGAGCTAAAAGGAAACTTAGTTCACCCTCTTCTGAAACCATTTTCATGGACAAATTAAGAGGCATATCATTTCCAAGACTTAAAACTGCAGTATCAGAAAATTTATCGGCTTTTAACATCTCTTTTATTTTCTCAAGAGAGAAAACTGACTTTGCATTTTCAGATATTTTCTCACCGTGTAGATATTCTATTTTTGCATCCCCAAATTCTCCCTCAGCAGATGCAATAAACTTGTCCTCATCAACCATTAAAGCAATCTTATCAGAAACTATACCTATATCCTGAATCGAATTTTTAAGTAGGGAAAATGGAATTTCAAATATACTTGGATAATCTAGATCTGGAGGGCTTGGAGCCTCATATTCTATATCTATAAGTCTAATCTTGAAGGTACGTCTTGCTTCATCCTCAAATGTAAGAATCAAATTACCTTCATCAACTGTAAGTTCAACTACATCATCACTTTTTGCCCTCTTAAGAACTTTCATTAGTTCTTCAGTATCTACATTGATCTTCAATGGTTCGTCACAGGAATATATATCAAAAAGCGCTGCTTTGAGCTCTAAATGCACGAATGTGATGTGGGATCTGTCTAATGCATCAAGCCTTAATCCTTCGCTGTCTGCTTTCATTTGAACTTCATCCACAATTGAAGAAATAGCTTCGAAACTTGTTTTTAATACATTTGAATCACTTAAAACCGCTTTGAACATTTTCATCCTCCTTGATTACCTTTTATTTTCTTCAACTATATTATCCTTATTATCCTTATCTATCTTATTACCATTTTCATCTTTAACTTTCTTGGAACCATCATCTGATTCAGACCTTCCCTCTGCAACTTCAAGTTCTGTATGTATTTTGTTGAGGAAAGTTTTATTCAAAATACTCTGAGCAAATGCAGCCACAATTATCAAAATACCCACTAATATTAGAAATGCGGATAGAGTAGCTCCTTCTCCAAATATTACATTATCAGCAACCTTAGTAACTGATGTGGAAATAAGAACCAACCCATAAACAATTAAAAATCCACCAATTAATATTGCAGAGGCTTTAATTATTTTGTCCTTTTTATTTTTCAGTGAATCAATAGAATCGTGACCACTCAAAATATCTGTGATATTGAAATCATGATCTTCACTTTTAACGTTATTTTGAGAAGTTACATCCTTTTTATTAGAATTGTTTGAATACACTTTGAAGGAGTTTTTAGAATCTTTATCTTCTGTTTTTTTATTAGCTGTTATTTCAGGGTCTAGATCATCTGCAATAGTGAACTTCTTGATTTTAGAAATGATTCCCGAAATAGAAGAGCCTTTAGATTCAGGGGATTTGTCATTACCCTTCCCTTCGACATTATCTTTTGAATTTTCCAATTTTTTCTCAGTGTCCTTATCCAAATCCTCCACCAATTTACTATCCCCCTAGATTTATATTTTCATGAATGATTAGTCAATACCCCATATGGTTAGTCATACTCACGCCATGTGCAAGAACACTTGGTACATCTGAAAAACCTTGTTTCAGATTCATCTGCACCACGAGTTTGGATAAGCCACCAAGATGCTTCCTTATTATCACATTTAGGACATTTAACGGTGGTTGTGGGTAGTGTTTGGATATCATCACTTGTAACAATTATGCTATCATTTGTTGATACCTTTTCAGAAATTTCGTATTCCTTTACAGATTCCTTTGTTATCTTTGTTGTGTATTCACAGTTTTTACATTCGAAACAGTCACCTTTAGGAAACATGACTGTACCGCATTTAGGACAAAATTCCATTTATATCCTCCCTATAAAAATTTAATATTGAATTGTAGGATCGAATTATTAAATTAAGTTTTATATATTAGTTAATGCATTATTTGTATTGATCAATCTTGTAAAATATAAATTAATTTTTGTATTCTTTTAAGTTGTTATACTTCGTGATTTATGATATTTACTACTTAATATTCAGCAAGTCAAATGCATCTTCAAGAATTTTTCCATGATCAAATGCCAGATCTATGGTTGAAACTTCGTCTAAACAAAAATATTTAACTTCAGCAGCGTCTGTATCAGCCACAAGCTTTCCGCCGATTTTTTTACCCAAAAAACATATGGAAATAATATGCCCCCTAGGATCTCTTTCAGGATTCGAGTATACTCCTACTATATCTCCTAATGTTACATCAAGACCTGTTTCTTCTTTAGTCTCTCTTATGGCAGCTGACTCAACAGTTTCATCATATTCAACAAACCCACCAGGCAAAGCCCATGATCCCTTGTATGGCGGATTTTTACGCTTTATGAGTGTAACTGATTCTTTATGAATAATCACTGTATCTACAGTTAAAAGAGGATTTTTAATTGGAACACTTCCTTTTGACAGGAATTTCGGATCTTAGGCTCTTCCCTTTGATTCCCCGTTTATGATGCCTGCTGCTATAATGTGTGCAACTCTCAAAGGTTCGGGTATTGCACTTCTTGTGGTTGAAAGTTTAACTATATCTTCTGCATCTTCTCTCTCAATCCCATGTATCTGCATACATACTGATTCAGAATTGTTTACCTTGTAAACTTCTCCTGCTTCAAGAACATTACTCCACCTATCTTCAAAATCTTCAAATCTTTGTAGAGCTTTTTTTATTCGATCAAAATTTGGAGTTCTTCGCATTATCACAATAACAGGTACACCTGTTGATTCAAATATCTGACGGATATTAACTAAGTTGAAACCACCAAATGTGATGCCATCAAGCATGATCACTCCTAGCTGGCCAAGATTTCTTGAATTTTTAACCATCTCGGTTATCTTATTTGTTGCATCTGTGCCGTCACCATGGATATATGTGCTTAAAACACCATCTAACCAGCTACCTGCTCTGAAAACAGTGCCTACCAACAATACTTCATCTTTTGTATGGGAAGGAACTGGCGAATCATCAACGCCCAAAATTCTTATTTCCTTTTTTATTATCCGGAATTTCTTTTTTTCATTTCTTTTTTTCATCTTCAGAAGAGTCTATCAAATCTTTGAATTCATTACACCTTGATTTAACTGTTTCTGCAGCTTTTTTAAGGGATTTCTTCGGATTTTTAGCCTTAACATATAACTTTGGCTCTCCAATAATTGGATGTTCTATAACGTATGCTGCTGCTTCAACATCCTCATCCTCCATAAGTGTCTTTCTTAAAGTGTTGCATAATGAATGAGTTTCTCCAGTTATTTCTATCTCAAGTTCTTTCTTTGTATCCTTTAATACCTTCATTTTATCCCTCATATTTTGAAGAAAGATTTCTTCTTTCTTTATTACCGCAATTTGGACATTCAACTTCGTTTTTGCTTGTTTGCTTCATGTAATGCCTGCATTTTGTGCACATGGCCTTTAAAACACCAAGCTCATCCTCGGCTGTAGTAAGGTCCACATTGTCTATACCTATTATTTTGGTCACCTTTGCCTCAATAAGATCTCCTATCCTGAACTCATCGGTTAATTTGGCTACGTAACCTTTTTGGGCCTGTGATATATGTATTCCTCCTGAAAAGGATGTTACAAGACCTCTGCTATTATCCTTAATACTATCCAATTTAATGAGGGCTCTCTGACCCCTTACATCAGATACCTGCCCAACAACAACCACTCCATTTCTAAGCATAGATGGAGAACTTGTTTTTGGTATTATGGATATTTTCTTGTTTTTATTATCTACTGATACTGTTCCTGCCACAAGGGATCTTATCTTCCCCTCTTCTTCATAGGTCCATTCTGATGGAACAAACTCCTCAGTTACTCCTAAAGCATCCCCCGGCAAAACAAAATCTCCAGATTTGGTTTTCATATATTCACCTCAACTAAAATAAGTGCATAAATTATCCTTGAATTTTGAAATCTACATTTCCATGTGTATAAATGAAATTCATTTTAACTACGATTTGTTGTAGTGACTTACTATTTACCCTTCATATTTATATAACTATATAAGATTTGAATTTTTAAACTCCATTATATTTATGGTTTCTTATTTTATTTTATCTTGTATATTTAATTTCATCTATTTCATAATCTTCCCACTTTCTCCTTTTAAATAATATTTCAAGTTCCTGAGGAGTTAATAATGGTTTTTTATACATTTTTGAATCATCAATAGCAATTCTAGGACAAGCCGTCATTACAAATGCATCCAGTTCCGTGAATGGTAGGAGTAAATTGGGTGATACATCATCAAGGAACAATATGAATCCTTCTTTACCCTCTTCCTTTATCATATTCTTCAAATTCTTTGCAAGCTCCAATCTTGATTGACCTCTCTTTGATGAAACAATTATTCCAAATCTTTCTGCTTCCATTGCCTTTGCTATCCTCGCAGAACGTATCCTCAAGATTCTGTCTGCAAATTCATCTATTTCTCTTGCATCTCCAAGATATGGATCAGCAACAACCACTGGTTTGTGTGTAAAAAGTTTAATACCCAATGCATGGAAATTTCCACTTCCAACGTAAAGAAATGCATCGGCATCAATATCCTTTATGGCAGAAAAGTTGCAACCCAACACCTGCCCTTTAGTTGTGCCTGCACCTTCATTGATTAAAATCTTCTTTCCATTTTGTTCTAGAAAATCTGCAACTTCATCAAGCAGATGTAAATGTTGGGTTGTAGTGACAAGTCCTATTTTATTATAGCCCTCGAGAAAACCCATGGCACTTCCAATGCAACCAAGTAAATCTATATTTGAACGAGCATCAACAAAAATAACAGGTAAATCATAATCAATTGGAAGTGGTCTGTGTCCAAAATGGACAATTACATCAACTGAATCCCCCATATCCACGTCAGCTACATCACAAGCTCCATAACAGGGGTCTGCAGATATTATTACTGTTGCACCGGTTCCTAGTTCAATCTGCTTTGCTACTTTTATTGCATGAACTTTAAGGCCTTCTGGAAACTGTAAACCCACAATATCTGCCTTTAATTCATTTATTTTTTCTATAACATCACCTATATCAAGTTCGTGAATTGACATTTCTTTATCAGTCCTTTAAATGACATTTAATCTAAGAGTAGAATGAATGCTCACTGTGAATCATCCACACTTCCTTCTATTACAACCTTTCCTTCCACCACATTCACTTTTAAAAGGCTTTTAACATTGAATCCTGTTTCATTCTTGACAATATCGTTTCCATTGCCTTTTTCTATAACTGCTACAACATCCACAACCTTCACACCCATCCTTTCCAATGCTTTGAGAACTGCTATCATTGTTCCACCAGTACTCACAACATCATCCACAAGAATTATCCTGTCCCCTTTGTGCAAACCATTTATGTAAAGTTGCCCCTGACTGTAACCTGTAGTTTGATGAACCAGAACTTCCCCTTCCAATCCGTAAACACGTTTTCTTATAACAACAAATGGTATTCCTGTTTTTATTGACAGTGCAGTAGCTATATGTATTCCCATTGCTTCCACACAAACTATTTTATCCACATCCATATTTCCAAATTTTGAAATAGCCTCTGCAGTTTCTTCAAGGATTGAAGGTTCTACCACGGGGATACCATCAGTAATCGGATGAACAAAATAATTATATTCCTTTTTTTTAATTATAGGTGCTTTAATTAAGCTGTTTTTAAGTTTTTCAAGCATTTTATCACCGGATCAAATCTGTAATTTGAATTAAAATTCATTATCATTATAAAAATAATCCCACCATAAACCTTAATTAAAATTTTTTTGAGGTTTAGATCATCCCCCCGGGATTTTTGGAATATTATTATAGATAAATATTTACTACTACTCTTTTTATATCTAAATGAATTTATATTTAACAAGGGGAGTATATGTAAAATATCTATTTTTAGATTCTAAAATTTAAATCTTAAATAAAGATAAATTATCTTAAAAAATATTGAAGTAAATTCAAAAAAATATATTGATTATAATAAAGTACAATAACTTGTAATAATAATCTTTTAATTTAAACATTATAATTGTAAATTTATTAGATTATCATAAAAACTGGTGAGAATATGTTGGGCAATCTAGGAAAAAATCTGACCAAAACAATGAAAAAACTGGCAGGAATGGCCATAATCGATGAAGAAGTTGTGAAAGAGGTCATAAAAGACATTCAAAGGGCCCTTATCCAATCAGATGTCAACATCAAATTAGTTTTAAAACTTTCTAAGACCATTGAAGATCGTTCTTTAAATGAAGAACCTCCAAAGGGCGTTACCCCTAAGGAACACGTTATAAAGATAGTTTACGAGGAACTGGTTAATCTTCTTGGTGCTACAGCCCAGGAAATTGAGATCCATAAAAAACCCTATAAAATCCTTTTCATGGGTTTACAAGGAAGCGGTAAAACCACTACCATTGGTAAACTTACGCGTTACCTGCAGAAAAAAGGTTTTAATCCTGCAATTGTGAGTACCGATACTTGGAGACCTGCAGCGTACGAACAGCTACTACAGCTGACTGAAAGTATGAACGTGCCTGTTTATGGAGACCCCGAAAATACAGATGCATTAGACCTTGCAAAAAAAGGGTTAAAAGAAGCTAAAAAGAACGATGTCATAATAATTGATACTGCAGGACGTCACAAAGAAGAGAAAGATCTTTTAAATGAAATGGAAAGCATTTCTGAAGTAGTTAATCCAGATGAAGTTATAATGGTCATAGATGGGACCATAGGTCAGCAGGCGAGGGACCAGGCTCTGGCATTCAATAAAACAAGTAAAATTGGTTCAATAATTATAACCAAATTGGATGGTTCTGCTAAAGGTGGAGGAGCTCTTTCAGCTGTAGCTGAAATTGGAGCACCAATTAAGTTTATCGGAACGGGTGAACGCGTTGAAGACTTTGAAGCATTTGATCCCGATAGATTCATCTCAAGATTGCTTGGAATGGGAGACATAAGAACTCTACTTGAGCGTGCAGAAGAAATAGCTGAAACAGATGCTGACATGGGATCTGTAGATGCAATGCTCAGCGGTAAATTCACATTGAAAGACATGTACTCTCAATTCGAGATGATGAATAAAATGGGGCCAATGCAGCAAGTAATGAATATGATTCCTGGTGCTGGAGGTAAACTTCCTAAAAATGCTTCTCAGGTAACCGAGGAAAAACTTGCAAAATACAAGGTGTTAATGGATTCCATGACAGAACATGAACTTGAACACCCTGAGGTCATAAAACAATCAAGGGTAAAAAGAATAGCCAGAGGATCTGGTATGAGAAATGAAGATGTGAAAGAACTTCTAAAATATTATAACGTTACCAAAAAAGCAATGAAAGGATTTGGAAAAAGAAAAATGGGCGGTCCACTTGGGCAGATGATGAAACAGATGATGAGATGATAGTTACACAATCTTCCCCTTTAAAAATAAACGTTATTATGACTATATTAATTCTCATTTTATTTTATATTGAAGAATTATAACTAATATAATTCATGACCATTCAATAGTTTATATCAAATTTAAGGATTCAGTTTAGGAAATGGTAAAAATGGAACTTCAAATAGAAGACAAATTAGTTAAAGTTATTAAATTCACCGAAGGAAACATATGCGACAGATGTCTTGGTCGAAACTTCTCCAAAAGCGTTGCAGGTTCTGGAAATCTGGAACGTGGAGAATATCTAAGAAATAAACTGGAAGCCTCTAATCAAAATATCCCAAAGACAGGTTCATGTTACATTTGCAACGATCTTTTTGAAAGTTTGGATAAAATGACCAATAATGTAGTTGAAGTTCTTAAGGACAAACAAATTCATTTTTCCAATTTCTTGGTAGGTAGTCGGGTTGATTCTGAAATACTTAAGAGAGAAGAGCAGATACACAAAACATTTGATATTGATGTAGAGAATATAAAAAAAGAAATAAACAGGGAAATAGGTAAAGAACTTTCATTAAGGCTTTCCAAAGAGGTTGAATTTGACAATCCCAATGTGGTTTTGATGGTAGATTTCAAAACAGGCAAAGTAGATATCCAAATAAATCCAATTTTCATAGAAAGCCGTTACCGAAAGCTTATAAGAGGAATTCCCCAAACAAAATGGCCATGCAATAAATGTAAGGGGAAAGGTTGTGAAAAATGCAATTACACCGGTAAAATGTATGCTGAAACAGTTGAAGAACTGATTTCAGAAGATGCAATCAAAGCAGCAAAGGGAGCAAGCGCTAAATTTCATGGGGCCGGTCGTGAAGACATCGACGTTAAAATGTTAGGTAAGGGAAGGACTTTTGTCCTTGAAATCAAAGAACCCAAAATCCGTGATATAGATCTAAAAAAACTCGTGGAAACAGTTAATAAACATGCAATGGGCAAAGTAGAAATTTCAGAAATGAAGTTTGTTGCCAAAAACAGACGGGCAGTTATAAAAGAATCCTCAAGAGATACTTATAAAATCTACAAGGCAACAGTAGAACTTGAAAATGAAGTGGATAACTCGCTTTTAGATTCACTGAAATCCATGAAAATAATAAACCAACGTACACCCATAAGAGTATCACATAGACGTGCAGATAAAATAAGAACCCGTGAGATTAGGCAATTGGAATATACAAAGGTCGATTCAAAATTATTAGAGCTTGTAATAGAATGTGAAGGTGGCCTTTACATCAAAGAACTCATATCCAGTGATGAAAACAGGAGCCAACCCAGTGTAGCAGGAATGCTTAAAACAGGTGCAAGATGCGTGCAACTAGATGTCCTAGATGTGAACATTTAAAGTAGTGGAATGGATAATATTATATAGTTAAAAAAAATCAAAATATATATCTATATCCCATTGCAAATTAAACATTCAGCATACAAAATTTGAGTAACTAACTAATCTGTTTAATTTCAATTAGTCTTCAAACGAATTTTATCATCAAATAATAAAACAGTTTAACTTTTAGACTAGAATTGAGGATATTAAATTTATGATAGTGATAAAACCAATTATTGGTTTATATTATAAAGGTGATTAAATTCATCTTACAGCAGGCCCTTAAGGGTTTTGGAGGTTTTAAATATGGTAAAGAGATCAAAAGGTTCAAGAAGTAAAACACGTTACAAACTTAGAAAGACTATAAGAGCAGGTAGAACAAACCCTATAACCAAAAAAATACAAACCTTCGATGAAAGTGATTTAGTTCACATAATAATCGATCCAAGTATTCACAAAGGTCAACCACATCCACGTTTCCATGGGAAAACTGGTAAAGTTGAAGATAAAAGGGGAAAAGCTTACATAGTAGAAATAAATGATGGTAATAAAGCTAAAAAATTAATAATCAGACCAGAACATCTTAAAATGCAAGAGTGATTTTAATGATTGGAAAAAAAGTCATTGAAACAGACCCCATCACAATTGCAGACGCCAAAGAAATGCTTGAAGAAAGTTCTGAGTCCTATGAGCCAACTTATGAACAGAACCTTGCAATGGATCATGTTACTAAGTTTTCAAAACTAGATGTTGAATCTGCTCAAAAGCTCGTTAACGAGCTTAAAGAAATTATAAAAATAACACAGGCCATAAAAATTGCAGATGTCATGCCGGTGGATCTTGCAGATCTGAGACTGATGTTTGCAAAAGAAAGGGGTTCACACAAAAAAGAAGAATTAGAACAGATATTAGAGATAGTGAACAAGTACCGAAAATAATTAATTTCCCAATCTTGGAATTTTTTGAGTACTAGTAAATTGGGACCCACGGGTCTTGAGATATATAATACCATCCGGGTGGTTTTGATGGAAGATCATGCAATTATCCTTGATTATCTTCCTTTAGGTTATGTTAAGGAAGGTGCACCTTCATTTAAAAGAAAACCCATAGCGCAAGCTGTAGGAACAGAAGAATTTACTCTCCTAGAACTCATTCCAAAGGAGAGGGTTCAGCTAGACATACATGAAAGAGTTTATATTGGTCCAGGTAAGAGAGATGAGATAGCTCGTGTAAACAGTAGGTTAAAGTATGATAAACTTACAGCAACTGCTAAAATAGAACTTGATTATGTTATCGAGGAAATCATAAAAGAAAAAGAGGAAAAATTTGTTGAATTTTTCAATGATGCAGGCCCCATTTCAACTAGATTACACCAGCTAGAATTACTACCTGGAATCGGTAAAAAACATATGTGGGACATTATAAATGCCAGAAAACAAGCCAAATTCTCTAGCTTTGAGGATATAAAAAATCGTGTCACTATGCTTGCAGAACCTGTTAAACTCATTGCAAAACGTGTTCATCTAGAACTGGAAGCAGGAGAAGACAGAAAGGGTAAGATGAAGTATATTCTATTTACTAGACCCCCAAAACCAAAAAAACCAAAGTGAAATACCTTTTTTTTATTTCTCTAAACTATAGACTTTTTTATTTGTATTTCCAATATCACTCAGCTAAATATCATTGCTATATTCAATCTCTTTTTAGGAGTTAATTGTTCTCATGTTGTCCGAAACCCTCAAAATATTAAATAAAGAAGGTATAAAACTCGATAAAAGGAAGGGTCAGAACTATCTTATAGATAACAAGGTACTTTCACAAATTATCCAAAGTGCAGAACTCTCAATTAATGACACAGTACTTGAAATTGGTGCAGGAATAGGTACTTTAACTATTCCTCTTGCAAAAAATGCAGGAAAAGTTATTGCTATAGAACAAGACAAAAGAATAGCTGCAATTTTAATTAAAAGACTTGATAAACTTAACATTTCAAATGTTGATGTCATTGTGGGTGACGCAACTAAATTAGATTTTCCAAAGTTCAACAAAGTGGTATCAAACCTGCCATATAAAATCTCATCACCCATAACATTCAAGATCCTTGAAAAGAAATTTGATTCAGCAATTCTCATGTACCAACTAGAATTCGCTGAGCGTATGATAGCAAAGTCAGGTGATTCAAATTATTCTAGACTATCTGTTATGATGCACTTCTATGCAGAAGTTGAAATGCTTTTTAATGTTTCAAAAGATGTATTTTTCCCAAAACCCAAGATATCATCAGCAGTGATCAAATTAACACCTAAGAATAAAGTGGAATTTAATGAATTATTTTTAAAGGTAACAAGAGCATTGTTTCAACACAAACGAAAAAAAGTTAGAAATGCTCTTATGGACTCTTTCCATGAAATTAATGATCTGGATAAGAATGAACGAAAAATTATAATATCAAAATTAGATCAAAACATTATGGATAAAAGAGTAATTATGATAGAACCCGACAGCATTCTAAAATTATCAAAAGAGCTTGAAAAGTTATTAAAAGAATATTATAACTAAATTAACCCTGATTACATAATAAATTTCTATTAAATGATAAATTGATATGTTAGCTGAAATAATTCTTAATTGTTGATTAAATGAAAAAATCCCCATATGAAATTTTTCTAATGGAATGTCCAGAACTTGCAGCTAAATTCAATGAATTAGTACAGGTTCAACGTTCAATTAAAGGTCTTGATCAAAAAACAAAACAGTTGATAAACATAGCTATCCAAACAGCTAACAAAATCCCACAGGGGTTAAAATGCATGCAATGATGGCCAGAACAGAAGGTATAAAAAGAGAAGAAGTAATAAATGCTGTTACAATGAATCTTCATCTTTCTGGTCTTTCAAATGTCCTTGAATGTCTTCCATCAGCCATTGAAGGTTACGATGGCAAGTAGCCCCTGCTTTTTTAAAATAGTTTCTAAATTTTTAAAGTTGGATTTACTATGATTAAATATCAAGGAATGGAATTTCAAACCTGTAATAATGTTTATGAGCCTGCAGAAGATACATTTCTGCTTGGTGATAATCTTATGGTCCGAAAATCTGATAGTGTTCTTGAAATTGGTACTGGAACTGGAATCATTGCAATACTAGCTTCTAAAAAAGCTCAAAGTGTAACAGCTATCGATATCAATAAGTATGCAGTTGAATGTGCCAGTAGCAACGCTGAAAGCAATGCTGCTAATGTTGATATAAGATTAGGGGATCTTTTTGAACCAGTTATAGATGAGAAATTTGACCTGATATTATTCAATACACCTTACCTTCCAACAAGCGAAGAAGAATTTGTTGATGATGATCTTGAAGCTGCTTGGAATGGTGGGGAAGATGGTAGGTCCGTTATAAATCGTTTCATTAAAGATTTACCATTACATTTAAATCCATGTGGGCGTGTTCAGCTAGTGCAATCTTCATTGTCTGATGTGGAGGAAACTGTTGCAATGTTGATGGATCTTGGTTTTGAAGTATCCATATCTGCAAGGGAAAGATTCTTCTTTGAAGAAATAGTTGTTTTAACTGGACAGCTCATCTAAAATAACTCAAAAATCTTTATTATTTTACAAAAAAAGATCAAATAAATTAAAATTAATATTTTTTTAGATTTATTTTCACAGTAGCAAAGTAGCTATAAGACCAATACTCAGCACCATCACAATAACAACTGTTGCAATGGCGATGAAGTTGAATAGCTTTGAGTTTACATATTCTCCCATAACCCTCTTATCGTTGATAATAAGCAACATCAATATGAGTACAAATGGTAATAGCAAACCATTTGCAACTTGTGAGAGGAATAAGATTGTGAGAAGTGGTACACTAGGAATTAATATTATAATCACTGCAAGTATTATAAGTCCAAGATACAAACCATGAAAAACTGGAGCTTCTCTAAATCCCTTGGAAACTCCAGCTTCGAAGCCTAAACTTTCACATATATAATATGCTGTTGAGAGAGGTAGAATGCTTGCTGCAAAGAGTGAAGCGTTTAAAAACCCAAATGCAAATAATATACTGGCATATTGGCCAGCAAGGGGCACTAATGCATTTGAAACATCTGCTACATTATTGACTTGTATCCCATTTGTGTGGATTGTTGCTGCACATGCTAATACAATGAAAAATGCAACTATATTCACAACTATTGCACCAAAGATCGCGTCAACTTTCGAATACTTCAAATTTTTCAGACTGATTCCCTTTTCAACAACAGAAGATTGTATGTAAAACATCATCCATGGTGCTATTGTTGTTCCAACCATTCCGATTACCATAGTAATATAAGCTGTACTTAGGCTTATTTGAGGTACAATAACACTCTTTGCAGCAAGTCCCCAGTCAGGTTGTGCAAGAAATCCTGCAACAATATATGATAAGTAAAGAGAGGAAGCGAGTAAAAATACTTTTTCCACACTCTTGTAAGTTCCTTTAACTACCAACAACCAAACAAATAGTGCTGCAGCTGGTAAAGCAACGAGTCGTGGTACTCCAAATATTCCTGCACTAACTGCAATACCTGAGAACTCTGCTAGTACATTTCCAAAGTTGGCAAGTAAAAGTGCAATCATCATCAAAAAAGTAAATTTAATACCCACCTTCTCGCGTATAAGATCAGCAAGACCTTTTCCAGATACTATGCCCATTCTAACACCCATTTCCTGTATAACAGCCAGAGCTATTATCATTGGAATGAACGTCCACAGAAGATTGTATCCAAATTGAGCACCTGCTAGGGAGTATGTAGTTATTCCACCGGCGTCGTTGTCAACATTTGCTGTGATTATTCCTGGACCCATTACAGAGAGGAATATTATAAAACTTAAAAAAGCAGGGTTTTTAAAAACCCTACGGAAGATTGTAAAATCCATTAAAAAACCTCATCTTCCAAACATTCTTGGAACTCTTTTCTTCCACGCAGTAGGTAAAACAATATCAATGGCATCATCTACAGTGATAATACCCCTCAATTTAGTTTCCTCCTCGACAACGGGTAAAGCAATCAAATTATATTTGGCAATTTTCTGAGCAACCTCATGCTGATCTTCCATCACATCAGCTTTTATTATGTGGGTATGCATGATCTCTGAAACATTTCGATTAGATTCTGAAAGTAGAAGATCCCTAAGCGAGATTACACCCACAAGATCTCCTCTTTTCGATATAACATAAACATAGTATATAGTTTCAACATCTTCTGCCATATGCCTCAATGAATTTAAAACCGCCCTTACAGTTAAATCCTGATCAACATAGGCAAATTCTGTTGTCATGATTCCACCTGCTGTGTTCTCGGGATACTTTAACAACTTCCTAAGATCATCAGATTCTTCTGGCTCCATTAAATCTAAGAGTTCTTCAGCTTTTTCTTCAGGCAAATCAGCTAAAACATCTGCTGCATCATCTGGAGACATTTCATCTAGAATTTCAGCCGCTCGTTGGCTATCCATGCCCTCTAAAAGTGAAACTTGTCTTTCTGGAGAAACTTCCTCAAGAGTGTCTGCAGCAGATTCATCGTCTAAAGATGTTAAAATATTCAAAGATTCATTTAATCCCAATTGATCTACAATTTCCGCCATATCTGCAGGGTGGAGCTTTTTTATTTTCTGTTTAGGCACCTTCAATTTGACATTGGAATAATCACTTCCCAATGGATCAATATCCTTCCATGAGATGAGATCCTCATTTGAAGTTATTCCAAGTGGTTTTGCTATTCTATTAAGACTTAACCTTCTTAAAATACCATTAACACCAATATCAACACCAATAACATGAAAGTGACCATTAGTTGGAGATATTTTTATGTCGTTGACTCTTCTGATCTTTTTGCCTTCAATGTCAACCACTTGCCTGTCCATCACATCTTTTAAAAGGATAATATCATGTTTTTGAATTTTATAGGGCTTAATATCTTCTAATGAATATTTAAGTTTTATTTCTTTACCTAAACCTCCAATATATCTCCACGAAACATTTATTGTCTCTTTGCCTGTTATACTAATTTTTAAAGCTTTAATAATTGGATATGAATGGTCCGATGATACTATAACATCCTTTAATTTTCCTATTCTTTCTCCTGTTGGAGATATCACTGGTTTTTTGATGAAATCACTTAGATACAAGTTCTCACCTCCTTAAATTTTGTGGATCTTAATTTTGATTATATTGGTGGAATTACTCCCTCTTTAACACGCTCCATAACGATCATTTCAGTCAGATCTTCAACACCATCAACAGACCTGACTTTACTGTTCATAATTTCATTGAGCTCTTCTATACTATGCGCCCATACCTTGATGAGTATATCATATTCACCTGATACACTGTACACTTCAGATACTTCTTCAAGCTTTGAAAGCTCATTTTTAACATTTTCATGTTTTTCCGACTCAGTTTGTATGATAATAATTGCAGTTACCTTCAAACCCATTTCATCAGGGTCAACTAAGAGAGTATACTGTTTGATCACACTTTTCTCCAACTTTTTAAGTCGGTTGGATATGGTTGCGTCCGGAACATTTATCTCTTTAGACATTTGGGAGAGAGTTATTCTAGAATTCCTGACCAAGGAACGAATTATTTCAGAGTCTATATCGTCCATTTCAAATTCACCACAAATTTATTTATGAATTTAGTATATTACTACTACACATATAAACGTTAGGGAAGATTACCAAAAATCTTTCAATATACTGGAAAATTACCCATATTTTGCTATATAACTGAGAATATAAATTATAATCATTATGGAGTAAACAGTGTTAACACTCTCCACTTGTTAAATCCCCTGAAATTTGATTACTAACTCTTAAAAAAAATATTATTAAATTCAAATTTTTGTATCTTATGAATATCTACATCCATATCTTCAAAACAAAAAATGCGGGCTGAGGTTTAAGATGGTTAATCTTAACATCCTCAGGAGGAGTGCCCTTAGTTACACCAACAAGATAAGTATTAAAATATTTTTCCTTATCTCCACTTGTGAAAATATGCAGTACAAACGTTTCTTTACTTTTATTTTTTGAAAGATCTGAAATAATAGAATTTATATTTATAGGTTTTGAAGTAAATTTATGGGCGTTCAGAATCTTATTATCTGGAGTATCAATTATCCATGTAGAATAGTCGGTATAATTTTCATTCAAAATATTAGAATCTGTCAATAAATAAAAGTCTTTTGAATTAATATCTTCCATGTTAATGGTGAATGGTGCACATATCCATCCTGATTTGCTTTTATTGAAATCCGGCCTCTTATGATCGTGCTCCCCCATATTCATATGGGTACACTTATACCCTGATTCACTATTCTCATTGTAAATATCTGGTTTTATACTTAGATAAATATCCATAAGTTCGTAATCATATAGAATAGTTCTATTAACAACTGTTATGTCCCCAATATTGTTAGGGGGAGTTTGATTTTGTACTACAAAGATTGGAATTGATGGATCAGTTGGATAGATCATCAAATTATAACTAGTTGATTCCGGCAGCATTCTGGTTAGCATTTCTAGGTTCTTTTTTAAGACGGGATATTTTCCTCATACTTAAAGTATTTCTAACCACCCCTTTTCCAATTTCATATTTTGCTAATCCCGGAGTAATGCGTGTGCCGTATTTGATTTCCTCCCAGTTTTCAGGAGAACCTGGTGTATTTATCAAAATATCGGCTGCATCATTCGCAATTCTATCGAGAGAAGTTTCAGTAGAATAATCATATATTTTGTTTCCTGCAATGTCCATTGCATCAGCTGAGATTCCTATTATTACGGTTAGTAAGATCAATGCAAACATGGCATCTATTGTAAATGCTTGACCTCTTCGATCCATAAACATCCCCTTAATGTTGGTTGCTTAATTTTCTTTATTTGAAATTTGATTCTCTGAAAATGTCTCGATATTTGATATTCCATATTTAGTTCTGTGTCCATTATCCAGAAATATTCTAAAATAAAGATTAAATGTAGAATAATATTCCACTGCTTCTCCATTATAGATTCCATTCAGATCATCGTTAAATAATACATGATCTATAGAGCATGGAGCAGTTGAAACACTTTTGTTAGTTCCTGCAGGTACTATGAACGTTTCTAATCCATAGTGGCTACATATAGCCTTTCCTTCCAATCTACATAAAAAACATGCCCCATCATTGCTTTCATGATAATAACCATTTTCGATGCAATTTTTAAGAGTCTGTAATTTATTGGAATTTCCATGGGATATGTAAGGATCGAATGGACATTTCTTTATGTATAACCCAGAACTCGAGTTTTCATACATTGTATAATTTTTAACACCTTTTTTATTCAAATAATTAGATAGTGTTGATCCATAGGTTATCCTTCCCATATTAACTTTCAAACCACCATAATTTTTACATTTGATAAATGGTAAAGGGTCTGGTATTTCATTGTATTCATGAGTTTCTTCTGAAAAGATTTTAGTTGGTTTTAAACCTATTATAGGTACTTTTTGAATGATGTTTCGGTTATATGAAATATTATCCTTTTGGACCGAAATAGTTGAATTTATTTCTACTTCAAATGGATCAGAGGAAGAATCTACAGACAAAATGTTACATTGGATATTTATACCGGTATTGTTCTGATATTCACTAATTAAATCATTTATTTTGGTTTGTATACGATTTTTAATTACTCCCCTGCTATTTGAAACAGGATTACCGGTTTGAACAACATTTTCAGTAGTTTCTTTTATAGTTTGCCGGGTTAAAATTGGAATATTCCTTTCAACATCCCCAGAAATATGAAATGTAGTGTCTGTGGTCATCATTATATTTGAGGAATCATCTAAATTTATCATGTTTACTAACACAATTAAGAGAATTATCGAAGGTATTATTAGCAAAAATGCTAAACCACTCATTACAAAACCTTTATTATCCATCTCATCACATTCATAATACTAATTATGGTATTAATATTATCTAAGTTTTCTTAAATATAAAGTTCGCTATGAGGTTGTAAAATTATACTTCAACTCATTCTAATAATAAAGAAAAAAAATGTAATATAACATAACAGTTAATTAACATGTTGTACTAAGAAGATTTAAATTAGAATTCAAACAATGAAATCATGTTATATAAAAATATTTAACAATTTGAATAAATACGTTTTTTTAGCGAATTTAAATAAAAATAACATTAATATGATAAATTTACAATTGAAGTAATATTAAGGAGGTTTAATATGAAAGATATCGTAAGAGGTTGGCGTCATATTCAGCAGCGATACAATCTCATAGGATCAAAATGTTCACAATGTGGAAATGTTTTTTTCCCAAGTAGAGTATTATGCCCTGAATGTAGAAGAAAGGGTAAAATAGAAGATTTTAAGTTTTGTGGTGAGGGTAAGATCCATACATTCTCAGTTATACACACCCCCACAGATGAGTTTAAAACACTTGCACCCTACGTTGTTGCAATAATAGAATTGGATGAAGGCGCACATTTAACATCCCAAATAGTTGACTGTGATCCTAAAACTGTTGAAATAGGCGACGAAGTGGAAATGGTATTTAGAAAGATAAAAGCGGAAGGCGATGATGGAGTGATATCATATGGATACAAATTCAAGCTCAAAAACTAAAATCGGTGTACTGCTAGTTGGTCATGGTAGCAGATTACCCTATGGAAAAGATGTTGTAAGTCAAATTGCTGAGATGTATCGTGAAGACCAAGAATTTGTGGTGGAGGTTGGTTTTATGAACATGTCAAAACCTTCCATACCCGAAGCAATAACCATGTTAGCTGATAAAGGTGCAGAAAAAATTATTGTTACTCCTGTTTTCCTTGCTCATGGAGTGCATACCACAGAAGATATTCCCCGAATTCTGGGACTTAACAATGGACATGATGAAACAGGGAACAAAACTCATAGCCACTCCCATAGTCACAGCCACGACCATGAAGAAGTTAAAATTAATTTTAAAGGCGAAATAATCTATACAGAACCCCTGGGAGCTGATAAAAGAATCGCCGATATAGTGAAAGACAGGGTAAATGATGCCCTCTAAAATTTCTGATCTCGGGGAAAAACTTCTCATAAAAAGACTTTTGTCAAAGAGCAAGAATCCTCGATTAAATTCTCTTTTTTTAGATGAAAATTCAATTAAAAGCCTTTCTGACGATGCTGCACTCCTAAGTCTTGGAGAAAATTATTTGGTAGCATGTTCCGACATGTTAATACAATCTACACATTTCCCGAAGGAAATGAGCCCATATCAGATTGGTAAAAAAATAGTAACAGTTAATGTAAGTGACTTAGCAGCCATGGGTGCAGAAACAATTGGAATAATAGTTTCAATGGGACTTCCAAAAAACATGCCACTCACTGATTTTGATGATCTTGTTGATGGAGTTCTTGATAACTGTAATAAATATGGGATGGCCCTTATAGGTGGCGACACTAATGAATCATCTGAATTAACACTTTCCGGTACTTGTCTCGGAATTGTAGGAAAGAAAAACGTTATGATGAAAAATGGAGCACATCCGGGAGATATTGTTGCAGTCACAGGACCACTTGGCCTTGCAGCCGCAGGATTTAAAGTGCTTCTTAATCCATTCCATAAAATAAACCCTCTTGAAGAGGATACTAAAAATTTAGTAATAAAACATGCACTTGAACCTGAAGCAAAAATGAAAGAAGGAATTATTCTTGCAAAATCCAATTCAATAAGTTCTGCAACTGACATAACTGATGGCCTTCTTAGTGAATTGGGAGAATTAATCGATGCAAATGAGAATGAAATTGGATTTATAATTTCCATGAAAGATCTTCCCATACCAAAAGAAGTCTTTGATATTGCCAATATAACATGTAGTGACCCTTTGGATATGGCTACTGCATATGGTGAAGATTTCGAACTCCTACTAACAGTACCCCCAAATCTTTTTAATGATTTAAAAACCAAATTGTCTATTTATAAAATTGGATTAGTTGATTCTTCCGGCAAGATCAAAATGATAGATAAAGCAGGAAATACAAATATAATAACACCTAGGGGTTACGAACATCTGAAGTAATTCCAACTATTCAAGATGTAAATATGAAGTATTAAATTAAGATTCTTATATGAAATTTCTTCAATTCAATGGTGTTAAAATTGAAAAAAGAAGCTATTTTATACGACAAAATGGGTAAATCATTGAACTGTAAAGTTTGTGAAAGAAGATGTTTAATTTCCGACGGTAAACGTGGTTTCTGTGACATGCGTGAAAGTTTTGACGGAAAATTGTTTACCTTGAATTATGCAGCTGCTTCTTCGGTAGCAATTGACCCTATAGAAAAGAAACCTTTATTCCATTTTTATCCCGGTTCAACTGTGTTATCACTTGGATCTATAGGATGCAACTTCAGATGCAAACACTGCCAAAACTGGAACATTTCCCAAGCAGCACTTGAAGATATTTCACTTCGTGAAATACTGCCTGAAGATGCTGTGAAACTTGCAAAGGAATATAAATGTAAATCCATTGCTTGGACCTACAACGAACCAACAATGTGGTTAGAATATACAATTGACTCTGCTAAACTTGCAAAAAAAGAAGGATTAAAGACAGTTTATGTTACCAACGGATATATGACCAAAGAATCTCTTGGAATGATTGGCCCCCATCTTGATGCAGCAAATGTAGACTTGAAAGGAATGTCTGAGCAATTTTATAAGGAATTATGTGATGCAAAGATGCAACCCGTACTTGACAATATAAAAAGAATCTATGACAAAAAAATTCATTTAGAAATAACCAATCTGATGATACCCGGATATAATGACTCAGAAAAAAATATTAAAGCCCTTGTGAATTTTATGGTAGAAGAAATAGGTGTTGAAGTACCTTTACATTTTACAAGATTCTTTCCCTACTATAAACTAAAAAACATCCCTCCAACAGCAGTTGCAGACCTTGAAAAAGCCCATAAAATCGCTACAGATGCAGGTATGAAATATGTGTATATAGGTAATGTACCTTCTGGTACTGGGGAAAATACATACTGTTATAGCTGTGGAGAACTTCTTGTTGAGAGAAATGGTTATCAGATTATGGTAGATGATCTTAAAAAGGAAAAAAAATGCCCTTCATGCGGTACAGGCATTGATATTGTAACAGAATAGGTCCATCTAGATTTGAAATTAATTGTAATATTAATAAATTAAATTTTTTAATCCAACATCTTACTGACCCTTTCAAATTTCTCTTTTTTATCCAATAATTTAGTTGCGTCAACACCTACTTTTGTTGTAGTACCCTCCGGAGTTGCACGCGGATCAAGAGATGATCCTCTAGCACCAGGAATAATTAAGATATCTTCATCGCCTTTAACTCTTGTTGCAATTGCATATTCAATATCAGCACCATTGAAGATATCTATATCTTCATCAACTACTACACAATGTTTCAACGAAGGATGTGCCGCTAGAGCAGCCATTATAACATTTTTACCGTCGCCAGGCGTTTGTTTTTGAATAGATATTGCTGCATGTAACCAACAACAACCTCCCTCAGTCAAAACAACATTTCTAACTGTGGGGACAGTATTTTGAACCGCTTTATATATCCTGGGTTCCTGAGGTAATCCCTGAAGTAGTTTATGTTCATTTCCAGCAGGCATTATGGCATGATAGAGTGGATTATTTTTATAATGCATTTTTGAAAGTTTTATAATTGGTTCTTGTCTAATAACATCATAAGTATCTGTAAGATCAACAAAAGGCCCTTCTGGAGCACGTTCATGAGGTAGTATCTGGCCTTCAAGAAGTATCTCACAATCAGGGACCTCTAGATCAACAGTATCACATTTTATAAGTTTCAATTCACCATTATGAAACGTGTTTGCAACCTCTAATTCATCAGATGTAATTGGAATAGATGTACAAGATGCAAGTAGAGTTGCCGGATGCATTCCTATTGCAATTGCAATTTCTAGAGGTTTTTCGAATTCTTCTGCCTTTTTGTAATAGGTATAGAGGTTTCTTGGAACAATTCTAACTCCCAACATATCAGTACCATTCACTAGCATTCTATGAATTGATGCATTCCTAACTCCTGTTTCAGGATCTTTAGCTATTATAACACCTGCTGTTAAATATGCTCCACCATCCTTTCGATAGTAGGTTGGTACGGGTAATTTGGTGAGATCTGCATCCATAGATACCTGAAAATTTTTTGTTGTGGTCTCAATCTTCTCAATAGGAGTTGGATTTTCAGTTGCTTCAACTATCCTAGAAGTGATCTGAGGCACTGTTACCGATATGGAACGTGCAATTTTTTCTCTTGTGTTACAGATACCAGATATTATTCCCATTTCACTTTCTTTAATATTCTTGAAAATCACAACTTCTTTATCGTGTTGCTTTAAGAATTTAGAAACTTCATATTTAGTTGATATTTCATTTTCAACATTTATAACTTTAAAATCATTTTCAATGGCCTTTAAAAAATCTCTCATACAATTCTGGCTCCTTCATAATTTCTTAAATCAATGGAGAAAAATAATCATATAATTGGCTATTTTATGGTTGTGGCAATGAACATAACAATGAATATCACTGCTATGGCAACAAGCATGTAGTTAACGTTACACTGACACCCCTTTACATCACATTGATCTTCATTAATTTTTTTGTTTCTTTTCATTTTTACAATCTACCTTTGGATAATTTTAATAAACTATTATTGACAGTCCATATTCCCCTTAAATTGTAATAATTCTTGTTTTACACTTAAATCTCCTAAAGCAAGCATTTCTGCCGCAAGTAAAGCTGCATTACCGCCAGAATCAATTCCAAGAGTAGCAACAGGTACACCAGGAGGCATATTCACCATTGAAAGCAGTGCATCTATTCCATCAAGTCTTTTTGCACACGGAACTCCAATTACAGGTTTTTCAGTGAAGGCCACTACTGCCCCGGTCACATGTGCTGAAAGTCCTGAAATGGCAATGTATAATTTAACAGCCTTAGTTTCTTCCATGTAACTTTCAAATTTTTTAGGATGTCTTATTGGAGATATTACAGTTGAATCATAGATAATTCTCATTTTATCAAGAAACATAGTTGTTTTTTTTGCAACTTTTATATCTGAATAGCTTCCTGCTATAACAGCAACATCCGGATATTTTGGATCATCGTAATCCTCAAGATTGTATTCATTAGATCCTCCTAGTTCGTCAATTTCAAATGAATGTCTTGAATAATATTTCCCTGTTAATTTTTCAGCAAGCTTTTCTTCATCTTTCTTTATTTTGAAGAAAAATTCTCTTCTCATTTTTGAAAGTTTTGTTCTTACATGAACATCGTGTATACCAACCATCTGGGCAGCTAATATAGCCCCATTTTCGCCACGATCAATACCGACCGTTGCAACTGGCGCACCAACTGGCATTTGTACTGTAGCAAAAAGTGCATCAAGCCCTCCAAGTTTAACAGAAACAGGTACCCCTACTACTGGTTTGTGCGTGTTTGCAGCTATTATACCTGGCAAATGGGCTGAAAGCCCTGCTATTCCAATAAAAACTTCAACACCATTTGCAGTGGACTCTTCTACGATCTTTTTTACCTTCTCATGAGTTCTGTGTGCAGATGCAACCCTTACATCGTAGGAAATACCTAGGATTTCCAGTATATTAATTGACTTCTCTGCCACATTAAAATCTGATGCACTTCCCAATATTATCATGACTTTTGGTTCCATCAATCATACCCCAACGATTATTTTAACTTTGAATTTGAATAAATTAAAGAATAATTATTTACATTAAAAATATATGCTTGAAGAGTTAATAAAGTTTCTGAGAGTACATGAAAATGATTAAAGGGATGTTTAAATGGAAATTTTCATTATGTAATTTTCAATTATATTTTTAAGTCATGTCCACACTTATAGAATAAGAAGTAAACTTGAGGTGTACCTTGTGTATTGGATTATCATGATGTTTATTGTATTATTAGCCTCCATAAAAACAGCAGGCAATAATAAAAATCTGAGTGTATCGGTTATAATTCCTGCATACAACGAAGAAAAAACAGTGGGCCATGTTGTAAAGGTTGTTAAATCCCTAAATTATATAACAGAGGTTATTGTTGTTGATGATGGATCAACTGATCAAACAGCCATTATGGCCAGTGATGCAGGAGCAATAATAATAAACCATATTAAAAATAGGGGAAAAGGAGCAGCTATTAAAACTGGTTTTAAAAATTCCAAAGGGGACATAGTGGTATTTTTAGATGCAGATATTAAAAATCTAACCAAATCTCAAGTTGACAATATCATCAAACCCATAATGAATGGTGAAGCTGATATAACTAAGACCAAATTTAAGAGGGAAGCTGGGCGAGTTACTGAACTTACAGCTAAGCCATTATTAAATTTTTTCTTTCCAGAGATCAAATTTGATCAACCATTAAGCGGGCAATTTGCTGCGAAAAGATCTTTTTTAAACAAAATTAAACTAGAAGATGACTATGGTGTTGATGTGGGAATTGTTTTGGATGCCGATGTAATGGGTATGAGAGTTAAAGAAGTAGACATTGGTAAAGTAGATCATGTCCTCTCCACTCTAACCGAACTTAATATTGTTGCAACCGAAGTTGTGAGAACTATTGTTGATAGAGCAACAGCATATGGAAGGATCACCATGATCGACTCCCTTGGACAGTACATAAGAATGGAAATCCTAGGACTTTCACTAGCATCTCTTGGTATATTTGCTATTTTTTTCATACGTTTCGTGAGTTTAACAATTGGGTTGATAATTACAGGGGTAGGAGTGATAGTTGCCCTATACTATATTGTAAAGATACTTAAGATCTCGCTAAATGTGTTCTCAAGGTCCGATGGTAACATCAGAAATTTGAAAGTATTCCTTAAAATGCATTCTCCAATAATTGTATCAATACTGATACTTTTGGCAATGATGACAACTATTCTTGGTTCTGTTCACGTTGATAATGGCAAAATATCAATTGAACCCGCTTCAAGAAACCTTATAATATTTAACAATCCTGCCAGTAACCAAACCGTAGATGTAAGGGGGCCTTATACTGCTGATAGTGCACTTGAAAATGAATTTACAATTATAAGAATGCCTCAAGAGGCTCTTGCCACATTAGAGCTTAATTACGGTGATTCGATCTACATAAACAATCAGAAGTATATTCTCAACCAGACTAGACCCGGTGAAGATAACATCATGCGGATTCCAAATGCTGCAAGAAGTGTAATGGGACTTAACGTGGGGGACATCATTAGAGATGGCGATCTCAGGAACAGATTCAATAATTTCTACGCTGTAAAAGCCATTTCCACAGGGAATGATAGTAATTTAAACCTCACCGAAGGTGTTGTAATAACCAATAATCTTGATAACGGCAGAACTGTGGACATATTCATGAACAACCAACAGATTTCTCATACTTCAGGAGTATTTAAAAATGGAACTTACTCAATTTATGTTAATAGTGTGAAATATAAGACGTTCACATATAATGAAAATAACCCTACAAACACTTACTATGTCGAAATTGGAAGCAACCTCTTTAAAATAGTAATTGGAGGCCCTGAACTTACAGATATGGATTTTGCCCCTTCTTCAACAGGTAAGTTCCTTAACTTCCAATATTAATAATTAGAAAAAGTAAAAAAAATAAACAATTAATAATATACTTTCACAGCTTCTTTCAAGTCATTATAGAGTCCAAGTGCTGCTAAAGCCCCTATTTCCCCAGCGGCCCCTGTAACTTGAACTAACTGTACACCTACTTCTTTTGCTACTTTTTCTGCATCTTCCACATACATCATAGACTTTTTAGTGTCTTCAGCATATGTTCTAAGTTTAGCAGGCACTTTAAATCCATCAAGAACGGCTATTGCAGTCTTTTCTGAAAGTGTGTCTTTTTTAAGGAGTTGGCATGTTTTCTCTACCAATTCATCCCTTCTTCCCTGCTCTACTGCAAATACAAGTGCTATTGCAACGCAATTTTGGGTCTTATTTGGATTATGTGGGTAGAGTTGACATGTGACATGATCAATATATTCAAATCCCCTATTTGCAAGTTCCATTCCAACATTGTTGGCAAGTGTCCATGTAGCTCCTTCTTGTTTTGTGTCTGTATCATCAACTCCAATAACAACCTTCTGCATTTTTGGAGTTACAACAGCTGCTCTTCCTACCTTTGATCCTCCACCAATGTCGTAAAGTTCTACGCGTTTTACGCCTTGTGCCATACCTCGACACATAGCAGCGCCAACACCCGCTCCAGCAAGACCAGCATGTACAATCTTCACCTCATCCTCTTCAACAGATACTTCTTCTATTCCTGCAGCTGAAAAGCTCGGTTTAAGATTCATATTTGCTTTACCTATCTTAAGATGGTAAATGTGCCTGTCTCCATCTCTTTTTGAATCAATTACAAGATCGCTTGTTCTTTTATACTGGTAAACCATCCATTCAGAACCAGCCACACAGGGATGATATTCTACTAGTTCAACTTGGTCATCATCTACCATGGTAATGACTTTTTTGTAAGGTGCTATCCAGGGGTCTTTAAATTTAGTTTTTAAATCATCGGGGGTTAATATTTCCATGAAAACTCTCCAGGAATTATTCAAGTATTAATCAAACATTTTAGTTACATTAACCAAGTATGATAATGCTATGTCCAAATACTATTTTAGTATTTTATGATTACACTTAATGTTATAGTTATTAATCAATTATAAAATTCAATTTAAAAAAAATATGTGTAATTATTGTAACCTTTCAACCATTTTAACAGCTGCCTCTACAGCTCGTTTACCATAATCTATACGTTGATGAGCCTCAAGTCTTGTCATTTTTGGGCCTGTTATTCCTAGTGCAACAGGTTTATTGTAGTCCAGTGAAAGGTCTGTTATTTTACGAGATGCATGTTGTATAACAATTTCATCGTGGGATGTTGCACCTTCTATTACTGCTCCAATTGTAACTACAGCATCAATATCTTCTTGTTTAAGGAGTTTTTTAATTGCCAATGGCATGTCAAAAACACCCGGCACCGTTATTACTTCTGTTATTTCCGATTCTAGGAATTTTGCATGTTCTTTTGCTAGCTCTAACATCATGTGAGTTATATCATAGTTGAATTCTGAAACTACTGCTCCAATCCTGACTTTTACCATTTATACCACACTCCTTCTTTAGAATACTTATTCAATTGTTATTAGATCATGATTAAATATCCTGACCAATCTTATCCAGAATTTTGTTCAGTTTAAACAATTATTAATGATTTTTATAATTATATTAATAAAATTGATCCTGCAACTGCACTAAATACCATTATAAGAATTATAAATATTGCAATGTACTGTGCTCTATTCATTTTTTTCAATCTCCAAAAAACTTAGAAATTTCCCTTAAAGTTTCTCCAAATATTTGAATTTCTTCCACTGTATTGTAATAATGTACAGATGTCCTCACTGTCCCCCCAAGTTCATAAGACCCTATATGTCGTATTGCAGGGATTGCACAGTGGTAACCGCTTCTCACACAGATATTTTTGAGTTCGTCTAGTATCTTTGCAACATCATGTGCATTTACTCCATCTATATTGAAGGCTACTATCCCATAAATATTTTCGGGACTACCGTATATTATTGTATTATCTATGCTATTTATTTCTTGGAATAATTTTGAAGTTAGTTTTTTGCTGTGGTTTTCAATTTTATCCATACCTATATTTTTAAGATAATCTACAGCTGCTCCTAATCCAATAACTCCAGCAATATTCTGAGTTCCGCCTTCAAATCTTGCAGGAACATCTTCAAATTCAAATTTACCCTCTGTAACATCAACAACAGTTCCCCCACCTAAATTCGTGGGTTCCAGTTTCTCTACAGATTTCTCGCTGCAGTATAAAAATCCTGTTCCTACTGGGCCAAGAAATCCTTTATGTCCTGGAAATGATACAAAATCTGCTTTAATCTTTTTTACATCAAGTTTCATATGCCCGGCAGACTGTGCAGCATCTACATGATAAAGAATGTTATTTTCATCTGCAATTTTACCTAGTTCATTTATTGGTTGGACCGAACCTATTGCATTAGAAATATGGGTAGTTGTTATGAGTTTAGTATTATCATCAACAGCTGATTCAACATCATAAGGATCAATTATACCAAATTCATCAGCCTTTATGATTTTGAGATTCACACCGAACTTCTTTAAGTTTAACCAAGGGATAAAGTTAGAATGATGTTCTATATTGGGAACAATTATTGAGTCTCCCTTTTTAAAATTTAAACCATTTGCAACAAGATTTATTGCTTCAGTTGTGTTTTTTGTGAATATTACCTCTGAGGGTCCACAACCAACGAACTTTGAAATCCGAGACCTAGCTCCTTCAAATTCTTTGGTTGATTTAACCGCCATTCTATACGCACCTCTACCAGTGTTGGAATTATAGTTGTAGAAATAATCGCACATTGCATCAACAACTGGTTTTGGAGTTGGTGTAGTACTTGCTGCGTCTAAATAAATTACATCTTCAAGTAAGGGTATGTCCGCCCTGATGTCAATATTGGTACTATTTTCCATAGTTATGCTCCAAATTTTATTCAGAATTATTTGTTTATGTATATTCAATGTTATAATTAAATTATCATAAGTATCATGTAATTTTGATTAGATTAGTAAATATAGTAAAAAAAGTAGGAAATTTGAATAAAACCTATTCTCTCACGAACTTGGTCTTTACTTCTGCAGCCATTTCCATAGTAGTAGCATCACCACCAAGGTCGGCGGTAACAACTTTATTTTCTCTTAGAACAGTTATTAGTGCTTTTTCAAGTTTTCTTGCTTCTTCATTCTCATCAAGATAGTCCAGCATCATCACAGCCGATAATATCATAGCAGAAGGATTTGCAATACCTTTTCCTGCAAGTCTTGGAGCTGAACCATGAACCGGTTCAAATAATCCTTGATTTTCACCTATATTTGCTGATGGTATGAGTCCTAATCCACCAACAAGTCCAGCTCCCTCATCCGATAATATATCTCCAAATAGGTTGGTTGTAACTATAATATCAAACATATTAGGGTGGGTTATTAAAAACATTGCAGTTGCATCAACATATCTATCATCGGTTTCTATTTCTGTGAACTCTTCTGCAACTTTATAAAAGTTATTCTTAAAAATTCCATC
Source organism: Methanobacterium spitsbergense (assembly GCF_019931065.1). NCBI lineage: Archaea > Methanobacteriati > Methanobacteriota > Methanobacteria > Methanobacteriales > Methanobacteriaceae > Methanobacterium > Methanobacterium spitsbergense. The sequence continues at coordinate 321,034 of NZ_JAIOUQ010000003.1, forward strand.
GGTTTTTTTCAACACGTTTGCTTTATGAACAGCTGTTACCTTTTTCCTTCCAGTTTTTTCAGCATATTCAAATGCAAATCTACATATTCTCTCTGATGCTTTGTTGGTTATGACCCTAACTGCTGTTGCTCCATCCTCTGTGTACTCTTCAATTCCAGAGTATAGTCCTTCGGTGTTTTCTCTAACTATAACAAAGTCTACATCATCAAAAATACATTTAGTACCAGGATAGGCCTTAACTGGTCTGAGATTTACAAATAAGTCTAATTCCCGCCTGAGTTTAACTATTACATCAGCAGCAGATTCCCCCGCTGCACCAAATAAACATGCTTGTGATTGTTTGACAATATCTATTGTTTCTTGTGGTAGAGGTATTCCAGTTTTTTCTGCATATTCATCTCCTGCATCAGCAAACTTGAATTCAAATTCAATGTCAGAAGCATCTAATATATGAAGTGTTGCTTCCATAACCTCTTTTCCTATCCCATCTCCAGGTATAACCGCTATTTTGTACATTAAAACACCATTTTTAGCTTTGTTCCTTAAAAATTAATTATTGTATTTTTTATATAATCTTAATTTCTACAATTTAATCTTATTATTCTTCCTTTATCTCTGCAAGGTGATTTTTGAGGTAGTTTATTAACCCACCCTCTTTCATGATCCCTAGCATGAAATCAGGTAATGGTTTGATCTCAAACTCTTCAGAGGTATCTAAATCCTTTAAAATTCCTTTGTCTATATCAATTTCTATAGTATCTCCCTCTGATATTTGTCCTTCTATATCTTTGGCTTCTATTAGAGGAAGACCTATATTTATAGAGTTTCTGTAGAATATTCTTGCAAATGATTCTGCAACAACAGCAGATATTCCTGCCCCTTTAATTGCTATTGGTGCATGTTCCCTTGAGGATCCGCAGCCGAAATTTTTGCCTGCAACCATTATATCTCCTTTTTTAACTTTTTTTGAGAATTCGGGATCACATCCTTCCATAACACATGCTGCTAGTTCTTTTTCGTCTCTTAATACTAGATATCTTCCAGGTATTATAATATCAGTATCAACATCGTCTCCAAATTTCCAGACTTTTCCTTTCATTTCAAACACCTTCCATACATTTTATGGTCTTTTTCCATTTCTAAAGATTTTATTAGACTAATTTCATTAAATTACCCTCGGATCGGTAATTTTCCCTTTGATTGCCGAAGCTGCTGCCACTGCTGCAGAGCTAAGATATACTTCTGCGTCAGGACTTCCCTGTCTTCCCTTAAAGTTTCTATTTGAGGTTGAAAGGCTAACTTCACCTGGCCCCACAAGTCCGATGTGCCCACCTAAACAGGGGCCACAACAAGGATTGCATACCAATGCCCCAGAATCTACAAAAGTTCTTAAAAGACCTTCATCCATTGCTTTGGTATATACTTCTCTTGACGCAGGTATTACGAGCATTCTAATATTTTTTGATACTTCTTTTCCTTTTATTATCTTTGCAGCAGTTCTCAGATCGCTTAACCGCCCATTTGTGCAAGATCCTAGGAATACCTGATCTATAGGTGTACCTTCCACTTCAGAAACAGGTTTTACATTGTCCACATTATGCGGACATGCTATCTGTGGTTCAAGTTCATTGACATTGATATGTATGGTTTCAAGTGAAGGTGCATGATTATCTGTTTTTATGATTTCGTAGGATTTGGTTGATCTCCCCTTTAGGTAATTGATTGTCTTTTGATCGGGTTCAACAAGACCAGTTTTACCCCCCATTTCAATTGCCATATTGCAAAGAACCATTCTATCAGAAATACTCATATTTCGTGTTGTTTCCCCTCCGAATTCACATGCTTTATAAGTAGCACCATCTGCACCTATGTTACCTATTATATTGAGAACAACATCCTTTGCGAACACATTGTCCTGTAATTTTCCAGTAATATCAAATTTTATTGTTTCAGGTACTTTAAACCAAAGTTTTCCGGTTGCAAATACCATTGCCATATCTGTAGATCCTATTCCTGTAGCAAATGCACCTAATGCACCATGTGTACAAGTATGGGAATCTGTACCAACAACAACTTCACCAGGTACTACATGTCCCTTTTCAGGAAGAACTTGGTGACATACGCCTTCTCTTACATCGTAAAAATTCTTGATTCCTTGTTCTTCTACAAATTTCCTCATTATCATGTGATTATTTGCTGCGTCAATAGAATCAGCTGGAACTTGATGATCAAAGACAATCACTATTTTGTCAGGATCCCATACTTTATCTACCCCTATTTTCTCAAAAGATTCCACAGATAGTGGCCCTGTTAAATCGTGAGTCATAGCAACATCTATATTTGCCATTATTATTTCCCCTGCTTGTGATTCTTTATTTCCAGATGCTTTTGCTAGTATTTTTTCTGCCATGGTCATTGCCATTTAAATTCCTCCAATTTAGATTTCTATTCATTTTAAAATGTTCAAAATTCCACAGAGCTTACGATATCCGTTAAATGATAACTGTAATTTTATCCACTATTTTAATGAAGTTTTCAACTTCTTCCGGGTTTAAAATCTTTAACATCTTCTTGATTGTATTTTTATGAACCTGTTTATGCATTTTCATTATCTCTTTACCTTTAGAAGTGAGTTTTAAAAAATAAAAACGTTTATCAGTTGTAGATTGAATTTTATTTACTATATCAAGATCAATAAGCTGATTAATCGCGATTGAAACTGTTGATTTTTTAAGATCAAGAGTTTTTGAAATCTCTGAAACACTTATACCTTCTTTTTTATCGATCAATTCAATATAGTATAATTGTCTCAGAGTATATTCCTTCAAATCACCTGTCAGAAGCTCTGTTTGAAATTTTTGCATTAATTCGCTTAATTTATCCATTGATTCCACTAATTCGAGCTCTTGATTCACTTGTTTTCACCTCTTGGATATATAGTTTTATCAAACTAACTATTATAAAAGGTTTGTTATTTTTGTCAAAATCAAAAAATTTTCTGAATTAATATTGAGTTTATTAAACAATCTCGTTAAAGTAAAAACAATATAATTATAAAAATTAAATTTTTTTAGAAATTAAATAAGAGTAATGATGATACATTTTAATGGTTCTTAAAATATAATTGTAATAAAATATTGATATTAAATAATAAATTAATTTCAGCAATTCATCAAACTGATATAAATTAAATATACTATGGATGAGAAATATTGGAGTGAGGGAACCCAAATGAGCGGCGAGGAAATAAAGAGCGAATATGAAAAGATTAAGGATAAAATATCATACGATGACTTCTTAAAGAGAATGGAAGAACGGAAACATGATTACGAGGATGTTAGTTTCATGAGCGAGCTTGATATAGCCCGCACAATTGTTGGCGAATATATTAACGAAGCTAATAAACCTTTATCAGAGGCAAATGAAGCACATAAGATATCAGAACTCGAAACTGGTCGTGACAACATCAGTATAACAGGTAGAGTAATGCACATATCTCATGTGAAAAAATTTACCAGTAAAAAAGGAAGGGAAGGGAAACTTGCCAATATGATATTATCCGATGATACAGGCGAAATACGAGTAGTACTATGGACTGAAAATATTAAATTCCTTAAAAAAATATCAGAAGGAGACGTTATTAAAATCAACAATGCTGAAGTGAAGCAAGGATTCAGAGAAGATGAACTTCACATGAAGTTAGATTCAACCATACAGAAACTGGATGAAAAAGATTTTGAAACATTTCCTAAATACGATGATAAAATCACCAATATAGAAGATATAAAGGGAGATATGCAGGTTAATGTAGTGGCCAGAATTTTGCGTATTCCAAAGATAAGAACTTTCAATAAAAATGGGAAAGAAGGAAAAGTTTTATCACTCGAAATTCAGGATAAAACCGGTAAAATACAATTTACGCTTTGGAACAGAGACACCGATATTGTAGAAGATCTTGAACTAAAAGAAGGTGATTCAATAAAAATATTGGGCGCCCTTGGAAGAACACGTGACAATGAAGTATCTTTATCCAATTCATGGGTAGGTAGAATCTTGAAGGGCGAATTTGACCTTCCAGAATACACCGAAACAATACAAAAAATTGGTGATGCACATGAAATGCGTGATGTAACAGTTGTTGGTGTCATCTGCAAAATATATGATGCTATTACATTCATGAGAGACGATGGAAGTACAGGACAGGTAAGATCCCTCGAAATGGAAGATGATACTGGATCCATTAGGATAACCCTATGGAATGATGATGCAAATATGGACCTGAAAAAAGGGGACATTATTAAAATTATCGGAGGAAATATTGAATTCGACGAATATTCCGGGACAGACTATAGAATAAACACCAATTGGAATACTAAAATAATTATTAACCCTGAAATCGATGCTAAACTTAAGAAACAACTTCAAGAATGCGGCAAATATCTTAAACCATTAAAAATATCCCAAATACATGAAATGGATGAGGAAGGTGAAGAAATCGATGTTGTTGGGAGAATAGTAAATGTGTACGATCCATCCGAGTTTAATAGAGATGATGGAACAACCGGGAAAGTCAGAACTATTGAAATTGGAGACGGTACAGGACTAATAAGAGCTTCTTTTTGGGATGATAAAGCAGAACTGTCATTCGCAGAAGGGGATCCAATAAAAATAGAAAATGCCCGGACACGTTTAGGAAATTACAACATGGATCTGTCTATTGGCAGAACAGCTAGGATTGTTAAACCTAACCCAGAAGAAATAAACGATTTACCTGCCATAAACGAAATCGAAGATTCTATTTATTCCACCAAAACCATTAGCGAATTGAATGATGGTGACCGTAATGTAAGGCTAATTGGAAGAGTTATTAATATCTATGATCCAAACGAATTCCAGCGTGCCGATGGAAGCAAAGGAACTGTTAGAACAATAGAAATAGCCGATGGCACTGGAGTAATTAGGGCTTCATTCTGGGATGAAAAATCAGAAACTCCATTAAATGTCGGAGATACAATAAAAATAGAAAATCCTCGTGTAAACCTACGTGACGATAAAATAGAACTCAGTGTGGGCAGAAATACAAATGTGACAAAAGCAACAGATGAAGAAACTGAAAAACTCCCTTCTTTTGATGATATCAAAGAAATGATTTATAAAACCAAGAAGATCGATGATATTGGAGAGGAAGATCGTAATATAAAGGTAACAGGACAAATTGTAGAAGCCTATGGAAATAGAATACTCTATGAAATGTGTCCTAACTGTAATAAACGAGTGAGTTTGGTAGATAATATTTACATCTGCGATATATGCGGAGAAGAGATAGATGAACCCAATTATCTTATGATAATTCCATGCGTTATTGAAGATGATACAGGGACAATGCGTGTTACATTCTTCAGAACAGCTGCAGAAGAACTAATTGGTATGAAAATGCAAGAAATTATTGGGGTAATCCAAAAAACTGGAGATGAAGGATCACTCGAAGATAAAGTATCAGATCTTGTTGGTCATGAAATCACAATTATTGCTGATGCTAGCTTTGATGAATACAACGAAGAAATACGACTCAATGCTAAAAAACTTGTTGAAATGAAGTTGTAATAAACAATTAACTTAACCATATGGAAGTTAAGAATATTTGAATTTCCATATTTAATTGATCAATCTTTAAATAGTGCATCTGTAAATGTTGTATTGATCCTAGGAATAATTTGAATATTTAACAAAACTTTCAATTGTAGGTTTATGACTAGGAAATTTACTCATTAAATATTATAAAAAAAATCAAAATTATTTAACAAATAAATGGACTTGCTGAACTGAATTATTTAAACAATAAAGGGGATTAAAATGGTAGAACTCGAAGACTTGCCAAATGTGGGTGAAAAAACCGCCCAGAAATTGAGAGATGCTGGTTTCGCCGATATGATGAGATTGGCTACCGCAACTGCAAAGGAATTAAGTGTTAAAGCCGAAATAGGAGAAGGAGTTGCTGAAAAAGTTATAGAAGCCGCAAGAAAATCTGAACAAATTGATTTTGAAACGGCTATGGATGTAATGGAAAGACGAAAGGACGTTGGAAGGATAACAACTGGTAGTACTGGTCTTGATGAACTTATTGGCGGAGGAATTGAAACACAATCCATAACAGAAGTATTCGGTGAATTTGGATCGGGAAAAAGTCAGATATCCCACGAACTAGCCGTTACAGTACAATTACCTCCAGAAAGAGGAGGTTTATCAGGAGATTGTGTATTCATAGATACTGAAAACACATTTAGACCTGAAAGAATAAAACAGATAGCAGATGGCCTTGAACTTGATGTGGAAGAAGTTTTAACTAAAATACACATTGCAAGAGCATTCAATTCAAGTCATCAAATATTGATGGCTGACAAGGTCAACGAATTGATACAGAGCGGCTCAAATGTTAGACTTGTAATAGTGGACTCCTTAACTGCACATTTCCGTGCAGAATACATTGGAAGGGAATCCCTTGCAACCAGGCAACAGAAATTGAACCAACATTTGCATACTCTTCAAAACATTGCAAATACCTATAATGTAGGTGTTTTCGTTACAAACCAAGTTCAATCAAAACCAGACGCTTTCTTTGGAAGTCCAACCAAAGCAATAGGAGGCCATGTGCTTGGTCACGCAGCAACATATAGGATCTGGCTCAAAAAGGGACTTGCAGGTAAAAGAATCGCAAGATTAGTGGATAGTCCACATTTACCAGAAGGAGAGGCAGTTTTCAAAGTGATAACAGAGGGAATTTCAGACTGATTCCCCTAATATTTTTTTTAAATATTATTTTTTTTGATTTAACGACCTGTTAAAATATTTTTTACAAAAAATTATACGTTAGATAAAATGAGTTCAATTGAAACCATAATCGCCATAATTTTACTGATATTAGTGGGTTACATTTCCAAGAGAATAGGTCTTCTCAAATATGAAGATTCAATTACACTCAACAAAATAGTTGTAAACATTGCCATTCCTTCACTCATATTTCTGGCAATGTACACTGCAGATCTTTCCAATATAAAAGTTTTATTTCCAATTACTCTGATATGTATAGTAACAGGAAGTCTTTCTGGTTTACTGGTTTATTTATTCTCAGTTGCAAGAGGATACTCAAAAAAAACGAAATGGACATTGGTCGGCACTTCAACTCTTTTCAATTCAGGTTTTCTTGGATATCCTGTTGTTCTTGGGATTTTTGGTGCGAGCGGGTTGGTAAGAGCTGTTTTCTATGATATGGGTTCTACAATACTCTTTCTTTGTCTTGGAATTCTATTTATTATTATATTTGAAGGCAAATATACTTCAATCATTAGAAGAACATTCCTATTCCCTCCAATTTGGGGTATAATACTGGGAATACTTGCAAACTTTATGCATCTGAATATTGGAGTACTACCTCTAAATGTACTCCAATATCTCAGCGGAGCCGCAATTCCAATTATAATGATATCTCTTGGACTATCATTAGAAGTTGGGGGATTAAAAAATTATTTAGGTGCTGCTTCATTTGTTTCATTTATCAGATTGGCAGTATCTCCTGTAATTGCAATTTTAATAATTTATATTTTGGGGTTAACCGGTCTTGAAAGCACGGTAACAATAATTGAGGCAGGTATGCCTTCTGCAATGTTAAGTCTTGTGCTTGCAGCAAGTTATGATCTTGATATTAAAGCAGCAGCAGCTTGTATATTCCTAAGCACTGTTCTAAGTATGATTTCATTACCAATATTGATTTATTTATTGTAAATTACCAATATATCGCAGTAAAATTACAATAGTTATATAAGGGAATATTGTTTCTTAACTACAAAATTCTCAGAAACAAAATATCAAATATCTTTACAAACCTTTGGAATCGATTTAAACTTGCAAATTTTGATTATAAATTTTATTGAAGGGAAATTTAATATTTTAAAATGGATATACTTTACATATTATTAGTAAATATTTTTACTTTACATTTAACGAATTAAAAATATTAAAAATCTTTAATAAGTACTTAAAATAGTGAATAAAAGGTTTATTTTTAATTTTTTTGAAAATGGATAAAATCATTTTAATATGGATATATTTTAATAATTAGTGTTCTTAACAGCAATAAGTACAATTAGTTAGTTTATTAAAAAATTTGTAAAAGAAAATAATTATATTTATGATATACAGAAAGAATAATGACTTAAAAATATTCTATTATATATACTTTGTATAAAAAAATAAATAGAAAACTTTATTTATTAAGTTGATAGACCCTACACATTAAGGATAAGATAATCTATCATAGATTTATGGAATAGGTGATCTAATTGGCAGATGAAAAAAAGCAAGAAACAACCGAAGAACCAAAAGTCGGGGTATACACATGTCACTGTGGTATAAACATAGGTGGCGTAGTTGATATCGAGGCAGTAAAAGATTATGCAGCAACACTTCCAAACGTTGTTGTATCAGAAGAATACAAATACTTCTGTTCAGACCCAGGACAAGAAATGATCCAGAAGGACATCAAAGAAAAGGGTTTAAACAGAGTAGTTGTAGCAGCATGTTCACCAAGGCTCCACGAACCAACGTTCAGAAGAGCAGTTAAAGAAGCAGGATTAAACCCTTACCTCTTTGAATTTGCAAACATAAGGGAACATGATTCATGGGTTCACCAGAACGAACCTGAAGCAGCAACAGAAAAGGCAAAGGACCTTGTAAGAATGGCAGTAGCTAAAGCCAGATTACTAGAACCACTCATATCTGAAACAGTTTCAGTTACAGACAAAGCCCTTGTTATTGGTGGTGGAGTAGCAGGAATTCAAGCATCACTAGATCTGGCTGACATGGGATTCCAAACTTACCTGGTAGAAAAACAGCCTACAATAGGCGGAAGGATGTCACAACTTGACAAAACTTTCCCAACAATGGATTGTTCAATGTGTATTCTCGCACCTAAAATGGTGGACTGTGGAAAACACGAAAACATAGAACTTATTTCCTATGCAGAAGTTAAGAAAGTTGACGGTTACATAGGTAATTTTAAAGTTGAAGTTGAAAAGAAACCACGTTACATAGACGAATCTGTATGTACTGGTTGTGGAAGTTGTTCAGAGGTTTGTCCTATAGAAATACCTAACTACTTCGATGAAGGCGTAGGTATGGTTAAAGCTACATACATACCATTTCCACAAGCAGTTCCACTGTGCTCAACTATAGACAAGGATTACTGTATTGAATGTAAACTATGTGACCAAGTCTGTGGTAATATGGCAATAAAACACGACCAGGAACCAGAAACCATTGAACTCGAGGTTGGTACCATTATCGTTGCAACGGGTTACGATCCATACGACCCAACAGAGAAAAAAGAATGGGCATATGGAGCAGCTGAAAACGTTATCACAGGGCTTGAACTGGAAAGATACATAAACGCATCCGGACCAACCCAAGGACACGTTTTAACACCATCAAATGGTAAAGCACCGAAAAGTGTTGCATTCATCCAGTGTGTAGGCTCAAGGGACGAACAGATTGACAAACCATACTGTTCCAGGGTCTGCTGTATGTATGCAATGAAAAACGCTCAACTCATACTAGAACATGAACCAGACACCGATATCACCATTTATTACATGGATATTAGAGCATTCGGTAAAGGATTCGAAGAATTCTACAAACGTTCACAGGAGAAGTATGGTATCAAGTTCATCAGAGGTCGACCAGCATCAGTCTTGGAAAACCCTGATCAGACCCTAACCGTAAGGGCAGAAGATACCCTACTCGGAAAAGTAACAGAATATGACTATGATATGGTTGTATTATCTGTGGGTCTACAGCCACCTGAAGGTGCAGAAGAACTTAGACAGACTTTAGCTCTGTCAAAAAGTGCAGACGGTTTCTTAATGGAAGCTCACCCTAAACTCAGACCTGTTGACACATTAACAGAGGGTATTTTCCTTGCCGGTGTTGCACAGGGACCTAAAGATATTCCTGACGCAGTTGCACAGGCATCAGGTGCAGCAGCAAGAGCAGCAATACCAATGATAAAGGGTGAAGTGGAAATTGAACCTATCATTGCTAGTGTTGATGAAGATGTTTGTGGTGGATGTGAAGTTTGTATTGAACTTTGCCCATACGGTGCAATTGAAAGAATAGATGAACAGGCACATGTTAATATAGCACTCTGTAAAGGATGCGGAACTTGTGTTGCAGCATGTCCATCTGGAGCACTTGACCAAGCACACTTCAAAACCAGCCAGATATTTGCTCAGATTGAAGCAGCAATGAACGGCGGAAAATAAGGGTTAAACCCCTTTCCTTAATTTTTTTTTAATTTTAATTTGATTTAATTTACATTTTAATTTTACAGTGATCCTTTAATTTGAAAAAAAATTTTTAAAAAAATATTTTGTTAAATTTCAATTTTCAATACAAATTATCCAAAAAAATTATACACCAACCTCACCATTTAATAATAATAGGGGTGAAAATTTGTATCAAGAATTTGGAGAAAAACTTAAGGAAATATTAAAACTTGATCTGGACCCAGTTGCTATAAAGTGGTCCGTAAGAGCACCTAAAAATATCCCAAAGGAAGAAGGCAAATCAAGATTTTGTACCAAACTGGATAAAGCAGCAAAAGGGGAAATTTTTTATTCAACAGTTGAAGAAGAAGACTGTATGGGTGGTATGAGATATTCTGGCATGAAGGACCGGAATGAATTACCAACAAATATGCAGAGTGGAGCATTTTTAGTGCCTGCTGGGGTTTACAAAAGTATACCTGCTGTTCAACGCTCTTGGAAAAACAACATGGCAATTGAATCTGGAATATTTAGCGCAGTGATATTCTCACCCCTATCAAAAGCTGATTTTGAACCAGATATTATATTTTTGGTTTGTAACGCAGAACAGGCCATGATGATACTCCACGCAAACGCCTATGATTCAGGATCCCATGGTTTAGGTGCGGATTCAGGACCTATATGTAGCTCAATGGCTGCAGTGCCATATTTAACTGGAGAAGTAACGTATGGCTTTGGTGACATAGGATCCAGAAGAAATATGACTTTGAAACCCGAAGATGTAATGGTAACAATTCCTGCAGGAGATCTTGAAAGGATAATTTCTAATCTCATTGAAATGAAGAAAAAAACATTTTTCAGGGAGAGTTAATAATCTCCAAAATCCCAATATAAATACCAGAATAAGCAGGTTAATTTTTATAATTTTGTATAGCTATGCTGCTTTTTTTTGAAAGTATTTATAGTGATTCATTTTATACAATAGATCAATACACCCTAAAACTAATAAATGTTTATCTGGAGGATATTTAATGTTTAAAAACGAAGAATACGCTCTAAAAATTAAAGAAATTACAAAAGAGCACCATAATTGGATGGAAAATAGTATAAATCTTATTGCAAGTGAAAATATAACAAGCACCAGTGTCAGGGAGGCTTTAGCTTCAGATCTATCTCATAGATATGCAGAAGGTCTTTCTGGTTGTAGACTCTACGAAGGCTGCAAGTATGTTGACGAGATAGAAGATATAACTGTGAAACTTTCAAAAAAGATTTTTAAAGCAGAACATGCTAATGTTCAGCCAATATCAGGCGTTGTAGCTAATATGGCATCGTTCTTTGCTCTCGCAAAACACGGCGACTCTATGATGGCTCTTGAGGTTCCTGTGGGTGGACATATCAGCCATGCAAATGTCAGCGCTGCAGGAATACGAGGATTAAAAATAGCCCCCCATCCATTTGATGAAACAAAAATGAATATCGATGCGGATGCTATGAAAAAGGATATAATCGAGAAAAAGCCAAAAATAGTACTCTTAGGTGGCAGTTTATTTCTGTTCCCACATCCAGTAGAAGACGCTAGAGAAGCAGCAGATGAAGTGGGCGCAAAGGTAATGTACGATGGTGCACATGTTCTTGGTTTGATAGCAGGAGGATATTTCCAGGACCCTCTTAGGGAAGGTGCAGATCTTCTTGTAGGAAGTACACATAAAACTTTTCCAGGACCACAAGGAGGTATAATCCTCTGTAAGGAAGATATAGCGCACAAAATAGATGATGCAGTCTTCCCGGGAGTTGTAAGTAACCATCATCTCCATCATCTTGCAGCACTAGGAATAGCTACATCAGAAATGCTCGAATTTGGTAGTGCTTATGCCAAACAAATAATCAAAAATGCACAGGCACTTGCACAGGAACTATACTCTCTTGGATTTAATGTACTTTGTGAAGATCAAGGATTCACTGAGTCCCATCAGCTAGCAATGGATGTATCAAATGTTGGAAGAGCAGCTAAACTTGCAAAGGACCTTGAATCAAACAACATAATTCTCAACAAGAATCTATTCCCATGGGACGATGTAAACCGCTCAGATGATCCATCGGGTATCCGTATTGGAACACAAGAAATAACCAGACGTGGATTAAAAGAGAAAAATATGTCAGAAGTGGCAGAATTCATTAAAAGAGTTGCAATTGATGGAGAAAATGTTAAACAAGAAGTTACAGAATTTATAAAACAACATAATAAAGTGCATTATGCATTCAAAGAAGATGAAGCATACAATTATGTTGACTTCTAAGAATTTTAACATCCTTTTTTTTAGACCTATAGGAGAAGTAATATGAGAATTGCCTGGGGAATTACAGGAGCAGGACATCTACTAAAAGAAAGCGTAAACATATTGGTTGAACTTTCAAAGACACATGAAGTTACGATACTACTTTCAGGTGCTGGTGAAGAAGTTCTTAAAATGTATGGCCTTTTTGAAACAGTTAAAAAGTTAACTGGAGGTAAATATAGGGAACTTGTACTTGAAGCTGATCAACACGCTAGTTTCCCAATGACCGGGCGTTTTTCATTAGGGACATACGATATTCTCGTTGTTTCTCCTACAACTTCTAATACCATTGGGAAAATTGTTAATGGTATAGCAGATACCCTAATTACTAATGCAGTTGCGCAATCAGGTAAAGGAATGGTTAAAACCTACATTATCCCTGTTGATATGGAATCTGGTGACCTTCAAACCGTTTTACCATCAAAACTAGAACTTGACACATGCCAGGATTGTGAAATATGTGAAGCAGCTGCAGCCTGCCCAAGTAATGCAATTACTCCAGGTGTGGAAATAAACCTCTTGAAATGTGAGGGCTGCGGTGCTTGTCAAGTTGCCTGTTCATTTGGAGCTGTAACCGGAGGTAAACTCATCACCATACATATGAGGGATATTGATATCCAAAACACTGCAAAATTAAGTGAAATTGAAGGAATAAATGTATTGAATCACCCATCAGATTTGAACATCATTTAATTTTAAGCTTCTTTTTTTGAATACTACAATTTTGGCTATTATATCCGGTTTATTTCACTTTTAAATCCTAATCATGCTCTTATTGAAAATATAAAATTACTAATGGATCTTCAATACATAAAATAGATTGGAAATCCTAATATCAAATTTTTTAATACATTCAATAAAGGAGTGATTAAATGTCAAACGGTAAAAGAATAGATTTTCTTGTGGATGAACTCCAAAATGATGATTGGATTGTTCGAGAAGATGCTGCAGAACTTCTTGCAGAAATTGGAGATCCTGAAGCTGTTGAACCACTCATAAAATCATTGGATGATGACGATTGGCATGTTAAGGAAGCTGCTGCCCTTTCACTGGCAATTTTCGCAGATTCTCGGGCTGTTGACCCGTTAATTCATCTCATGAAAGATGAAAAGGCAAGTGTGCGTTATGCAGCAGCTTTAGGATTAGCATCCATAGCAGACGAAAGAGCATTAAAAGTTCTTAAAAAAGCTATTGAAGATGATAACCCCATAGTAAGAAAGGTGGCAAAGCTGGGAATTGACGCAATTGAAAAGAAAGAATAAATAAATTCTTTTTGTAATTAATTCAAATTATAAAAATCAATGTTAGTATTTAACACTATAACTAATGTACATAAATAAAATACCTAGAAGTGCCCATACAACGGAGTTCAAAGTTGATATGCCTAATTGTGAGAATTCAATTCCTACAATCCCTGCTATGAATAAAAATATTCCTGCAGCATAAAGCACAATCTTTCTAACCCTCGTGCCATAGCCAATTGCTAGAAACACTGCTCCAAGGACTGCCCATACTACTGATGTAAAGAGTGTAAAACCTAACTGAGGTAAAATAATTCCCAGAATCCCAGATATAAGTAGGAATAGGCCCGCAATGTAGAGTACTATCTTAGTTGTTTGTTTTTTCATAAAATTCCTCTTACTTTAATGTATTTATATTTTCTTGTTTAATAATTAAAAATAAATTATTTTGGTTTTGTTACATCCCAAAATACTCAATTTATATGATATATTAAGAACTTTGGAGCGTCATTATGGTAATTTCAGGTGGACAGTTTATTCGAATCCAAAAAACATTGGTTCCAAGACCTCTGTTAGTATACTGAATCATATCTCCAACTTTATATTCTCCCAACGGATATTTTTTGAATTGAGAACCTCTGAATGGTGTTCCTAATCCTGGAATAATCATTTGGCCGCCATGAGAATGTCCTGAAAGTTGTACACAAAATCTTCCTGTTGCTGAACTTTCATCAGCAAAATCTGGTTCGTGTGCTAGTAAAATTGCAGGTCCTGATTTTGGAAGTTTTTTTAACACTGCATTTAAATCATGCTTTTCCAAGGTGATACTGTCTACTCCAGCTATGTGAAGCATGGCATCTTCACGTTTTATGGTGTAAACATCGTTTTCAAGTTCTATGATCTTACTTTCATCCATTACCCTACGAATATCTTCGGCACCTATCCAATGGTCATGATTTCCAAGCACAGCCACAGTTGCATCTTTTGGATTAAGATTTTTGAGAAATCTTAACATGTCTAGAACCGCCTCATTCACCACATATGAAACAGAATCCCCCGTTATAGCAACAATATCAGGGTTCTGTTTATTTACAAGATTTACTACACCTTCAATACGTTTGGCAGATATCCACTGTCCCAAATGTATGTCACTAATATGTACTATTCGATAGCCATTAAAAATAGGGTCAAGATCGGGTATTGTTACATTTAAGGGTACAATTTCAAAGTCCCTTGCATCAAATTCATGTATTCCAAGTACATCCCTGAAACCAGACATAGCAATCTGCATTTTTTGACGTAACATCAGGGCCCTGAGGTTAGAATGAGTTTCTTTCATAGTTTTTTCATTTAAATATTGTAAAATGATTAAATTTCTATTGATTATGAATTTTAAATATAAATTAGAATTTTAATGTTTATTTAAATGATATCTAAGTCTTCATCCTCTAGAAGGCTAGTTAAATAAACTGTCATTTCTATCTCTTCACGTGCAATGAAATCTTCGATCCGTAATTGAGCATCAGCACTCCCCAATGGGAAATATTTCTCTTCGAAATGGGTTGTAATAAACATATCTCCATTTTTTAACTCTATATCCCCTTCAACATTACCTCGAAGCTTTTCCTGATCTTCTGGGTCTATTCCAGTAACCTTATAGATAATATAATAATCGTTAGAATCTGAACCATAATCAAATATTTCCACTTTCATAACTGGACCTCCAACATTTTGTATTAATATTTGTTGATGCGATCTCATGTATTTTTTTATATACAATCACTTGTGAAATCCAGTTCATCGCCAATATCAAGGTCAAATTTGTTAATTGTACCTTTTTCCATTTCAATAACGTATCTCGCAGGTACGATCGGCGTGTAAGTCTTCCAAGGTTCAATTGATATCATATCAACCACTTTTTTGTTAGAATCAGTAAATAATATATCAAGTGGGAATCTCATGAAAAACATATGAATGGCAGAACCCCACCTGCTCCTGGTGTTTGGTAGTTTAAGTATAAGACCCCTTTCAAGATCTCGCCTGAACATTAACCCCATGAACCTTGACATAAAGGTGTTAGCAATATCAAATTTGCCCAAATTAGTTCCCTTACTTTTATTTACTAAAACAACGTATTTCATAGCTTTACACCCATATTTTATCGTGTTTATATTATGGTTTAATAATAATGGAATATTAGTTTTGTCTAGTTTTATTTAGATTCCAATGAAATTTTTGGTTTTGAGAATATCATAAATATTAAAATTCTTGGATATTACAATATTTTCATCAAATTTATTCTATAATATAATGTAACGGATCATTGATAATTCATTAACTATATAGTTAATTTAATTTTTACATGATCCTTCCATATAAATTCATTATGGACCATTTCAATTACTCATTATATGAACATTATAATGTATATGTTTTAATCCCAATTGTTTTTTTTATCACAAAGCGTTTGGTATTCCCCCTATCAAATGAATGTTTACTTAGAGAAAACCTCCATTAAACAAACAACATACTTGAGGGTTATTATACAAATACACTTAATACATTTGTTGAAAAACATAATTTTAAAGTAAAAAAAATGAGTGTTGTACAGACTACATTATAGCAAAAAGATTTTAGTTCATCAGCATTATTTCAATCTAAGAACGAAACAATTAAATGGGAATCTATTTGGTCTTGAAAAGAGGTTAAACAAATTTGTTTTTTAAAAAAAACATGAATCTTTAAAACATTAACAAATAAAATATTAAGATGAGAATTTTATGGATACCTAACCGACCTCCTTATCCAATAACATATTAGTATAATAATTCAAAAAAAGGCCCATACAGAAGTTTTTTACAAAAATTATCAATTTTTACATTTCAACAACACATATAAACTAATTATAGTTCGAGATAAATATAAGGTCGTTATGATTATGAAAAATAATTTAATAGTTATTATGGTTTTTGTTTTGTGTTTAGGCGGTTTTATTGTTGGTATGACAATTAGTACAAATTTAAATAATAGCATGATATTAAATAGTAAAACAAATGATTTAGAGGCAAGTGATATCGGAATTACCACTTTAAATGGTTTTAAGGGAGTATCAAATAGTTTTGAAAATCAGGAAAATATAAAATATGATCTTAATGTAGACGGCACAGAAGCCGTAAAAGAAGTTAATAGAAAAAATAGTCATAATAACATTACTAATACTAACAATACCACTAAATTGCGCCCTGTATATATCACTTGTGATAATATATACAATAAAAAATCAGATACCGATAGAATACAACAACTAAGCCAAATATTGAAAAAGAAAGGTTTAAAAGTAGTGAATTATGGGTTAGGTCCGAATTTTCATTATACTGTCCTAAAAGATAGTAATGTACCCAAGAATGCCTTAATTGTTAATGTATATGGTGGAGTTTGTGCAGGCACAATATGGGAAATGAATACTAAATCTTATACAATATTACCGAAGCAATAGAAGCGTATTTTCAGTCTGGATAAAAATAAATATTGATAAGATTGAGTTTTTACGTAGGGCACCTGACGATAATTTTACACCATTATATAAAACGCCCGGAGGATTACCTGATGCATATGATGTTAATCAAAATGGGATAATTGAACCTGGTCAACCAAAAAGGGAAGACGGTTTAAAAAACCCTGCAAGATACTTAAAATCTTGGGGTTATCACTACATCTATATGCCGCAAATAGATTTAAACAAACTAGCAGAAAGAATATATCAAGAGGCCAAACTATAAAAAAATTGTGGATGTTTTAATTCTTCATCTTTTATTAAATTATAACCATCTCATTTTATTAATCAATCGGATTAACAGTAATTCATAGATTTTTATAAAATTTGCAAAATTTTGATATATATATACAAATTTGTTGGTTTGTTACTCTCACTAGTTAAAAAATAGTTAATCATGGATCATTTTTTATATCAGTTATTTCAAATGCCATACAGTAACACTATCTTAAAGTATATGTTAATTATTGTTGTTGTTACCCCAATAAAAAGTAAATATAATTATTTTATTAACATATCTCTAAGGAGATAGTTTTAACTCACTGATTAATATTAATATGGGAGGCCATTTATGAGGAACATCATTGTAAAAGAGCTTATTCAAAAACCTATTGAAGAGCAAGAAGTCGAGATAGTAGAAAGAAAGGGTATAGGTCACCCTGACAGTATAAGCGATGGGATAGCAGAATCAGTAAGTAGAGCATTATGCCATGCTTACCTGGAAAATTTTGGTGGAATTCTGCATCATAACACAGACGAAGTCCAGATAACTGCAGGAGAATCTGATCCACATTTCGGTGGTGGGGAGATTATCAAACCTATAGACATACTTCTAACAGGCCGTGGAGTCTCAGAATTTGAAGGTAAGAAAGTAGGTATAGACAGAATTGCAATAATGGCTGCTAAAGAATATTTAAAAGAAAATATTATTAACTTAGACGTTGAAAGTACAGCAGTCGTAGAATGTAAGATTGGTCATGGTTCAGGAGACCTTGTTGATGTTTTCAAAAGGGATGGAATGCCATCATCCAATGACACATCATTTGGTGTAGGATTCGCACCATTTTCAGAGACAGAAAAAATAGTTCTAGCAACAGAAGAACTGTTAAACTCTAGAAGCTTTAAAAAGAAATACCCTCAGGTTGGAGAGGATATAAAGGTTATGGGGCTCCGTGAAGATAATAAAATAGTTTTAACAACCGCAGTAGCAATGGTTTCAAAATATGTCGATGGAAGAGACACATACCTAAATGTTAAGGACGAACTAACAGATATAATAACAGATCTTGCTCTGAAACAAACAGACAGGGAAGTTGAGACCTTCATAAATACTGGTGACGATAATTCCTGCGAGTCAGAAAAGGGTTATTACTTAACTGTAACTGGTACCTCAGCAGAAATGGGTGATGATGGCTCTGTTGGAAGAGGTAACAGGGCAAATGGACTTATAACCCCTAACAGACCAATGTCTATGGAAGCAACATCAGGTAAAAATCCAATAAACCACGTCGGTAAAATTTACAATCTTTTATCAAATAAAATGGCAGAGGATATAACAAGAGAAATAGAAGGAATCCAACAGATCCATATTATGATCTTAAGTCAGATTGGAAAACCTATTGATCATCCTAAAGCTGCAAGCGCACAGATAATTGTTAACGACGGTTACAACATCGAATCTGTAAACAAGGATGTTGAAGGAATAATGGACAACTGGCTTGAAAACATTGGGAAAATCACGGAAATGATGGTTGAAGGTAAAATTAGAACATTCTAATTCTATCAAGTAAGGATCTCATTAAAATTTGAAATCTTCCCTATTTTTTATTCTTATGGGAGATATGTAGAGTTTTAACGATCCTTACCACGATTAACTTTATTATTTTCTTTTATTTCAATTTTGAATTATTTCATAATGAGTTTTCAAATTATTTTTATAGAAATTCCATTCTTAAATGTAATTAAACTATTTTATATACCTAAAACAAACTTTAGATCAATTCACCATAACTGAAAATCATAAAGGAGAGAATCATTATGCCGATAGAGGAGGCAAAACGCTCATACGAATCAAGAATCATTGAAGAGAAGGTGCAGAAGTTCTGGAATACTAGGGATATTTACGAAAGAACCAAAAAATTGAGGGAAAATAAGCCCAAATATTCATTCTTAGATGGACCTCCCTACTGCAGCGGTAGAATACATCTTGGAACAGCGTGGAATAAAATTATCAAAGATACTTATCTTCGTTATAAGAGCATGTCTGGTTTTAACATACGCAGACAGGCCGGATGGGACACACATGGACTTCCAATCGAACATAAAGTTGAAGGACTATTAGGTTTGAAGAGTAAGAAGGAAATTGAGGAAAAAATAGGTATCGAAAACTTTGTAAATAAGTGTAAGGATTTTGCAATAGAAAACAAAGGACTAATGACTGAACAATTCAAACTTCTGGGTATTTGGATGGATTGGGATAATCCTTACGTTACACTTGATACCAAATATATGGAATCATGCTGGTGGACTCTTAAAAGAGCCAATGAAAAAGATTTACTAATAAATGATAAAAGAGTCATCACATGGTGCCCTAGATGTGAAACAGCCCTTGCAATGGCAGAGATTGATTACGAAAATAAGGATGACCCATCTATTTATGTTAAATTCCCACTCAAGGATCAAGAAAGTAATGAATATACAAGTTACATTCTAGTGTGGACAACAACACCATGGACTCTTCCAGCAAACATGGCCGTATGTGTAAACCCTGATTTCGAATACGCTTATGTAAAAGTTGGAAATGATGTCTATATAATGGCAGAGGCATTGGTAGAATCAGTTTTAAATGAAAATACTGATGATCATGAAGAATGTACAGAAAGTCATAGCCAAGAAAAGAATAAAACTTATGAAATTTTAAAAATCGTTAAGGGATCAGATCTGGAGGGCCTAGAATATAAACATCCACTTTTAGATGAAATACCTGTTCAAAAAGAATTTAAACATATAATACTACCAGGAGAACATGTTACATTAACAGAAGGTACTGGATGTGTGCACACTGCCCCAGGACACGGACCAGATGATTTTGAAATTGGAAAAAAATATGGACTTAATATATTCTGCCCAGTGGATGAAGCAGGATTGTTTACAGAAGATGCAGGGAAATATTACGGTCAATTTGTTAAGGACGCTGATCTCAATATCATAGAAGATATTAAAACCCATCATCTCTTGTTTAGAGAAAGTATAATCAATCACAGGTACGGGTTCTGTTGGAGATGTAAAACACCAATTATCTATCTTGCAACAAAACAATGGTTTTTGAAGATTACAGAAGTGAAAGAACAAATGCTTTCAGAACTCGAAAAAGTGGAATGGGTTCCATCATGGGCCGGTGAAAACCGTTTCAAAAACTGGGTAGAAAATGCCCGAGACTGGACTATTTCAAGACAAAGATACTGGGGAATACCAATACCAATTTGGGAATGCGTTGAATGTAAAGAAATTACTGTTATAGGTTCAATAAAAGAGTTAAAAGAACTTTCTGCAGAAGGAGAACTCAAGGGAGACTTTATCCATAGGCCGCACGTTGACGAGATAATTATCCATTGTAAGTGCGGTGGAGAAATGAAAAGGATTCCTGATGTTTTGGATGTTTGGATAGATTCCGGGGTTGCAGGTTGGGCAGCTTTACACTATCCTGAAGAGAAAGATCTTTTTGAGGAATGGTATCCATACGACTTCATTACAGAAGGTCATGATCAAACAAGAGGATGGTTCTACTCTCAACTAGGCTGTGGAGTCATAGCAAACGACAGTACCCCTTACAAAAAGGTACTTATGCACGGATTCACCCTTGATGAAGAGGGGAAAAAGATGAGCAAATCCCTTGGAAACGTTGTTGAGCCAGAAGAAGTAGTAGAACTTTATGGTGCAGATGTTCTCAGATTTTATCTTTTATGGGGTAATAAACCATGGGAAGACCTTAAATTTAATTGGGATGAATTGAAAAATGTAAACAAAATGTTTAACATATTGTGGAATGTCTACGTCTTTTCAACCACATATATGTCAATAGACAATTTTGATCCCACAGAACACACCGAAGAAGATCTTAAACTACGCGTAGAGGATTTATGGATGACATCACGGGCAAATTCTCTTGCAATGGAAGTAACAGAATCTTTAGATTCACTTCATTTCCACAAGGCAACCCGCGCAATAAACAACTTTATACTCGAAGATCTTAGTCGCTGGTACATAAGACTCATAAGGGGACGTACATGGATAGAAAAAGACGATCCCGATAAGTTAGGTGCATATTATACATTATATAATGCCTTAAAAATCTTAATAAAAACCATGGCACCAATTGCACCACATATAACAGAGGATATGTATCAAAATTTGATAAGAAGTGTTGAAACAGATGCCCCAGAGAGCCTGCACATGCTTGATTGGAGTTTTGACAAAGAACTCATAGACAAAGAACTTGAATCTAATATGGAAATTTTACGAAAAATAATTGAAGCCTGTGCAAGAGCACGTGATGCTGCTCGCTACAAGCTTAGATGGCCTGTACGAGAAATTGTAATTGTATCTGAAGATAAAAATGTGTTGAATGCAGCTCAATCCCTCAAAAATGTTTTGATGGAACAGGCAAATACCAAAACTGTGGTTTCTTCTAATAAATTCGAAAATTTAACTGTAAAAGCATTACCAAACATGAAAACCCTAGGTCCTAAGCTTAGACAGGACGTACCAAAGGTTGCATCCAAATTAGCTGAAGCAAATGGTGATGTGATCATCAGAAAATTAGATTCTGAAGGATGTTTTATTGTAGAATTTGATGATAAAACAATTGAACTTGGTGTTGAAGATATTGTGTTTGAAACAGAATTACCTGAGAATATTGCAAGCTCTGACTTTGACGGAGGAAATGTTTTCATTGATATAGAATTAACTCCAGAAATACTTTCTGAAGCTATGTCACGTGAACTTATAAGAAGGATTCAAGATATGAGAAAAGATCTTGACCTTGATGTTGAAGCAAATGTAGAAGTGGTTTTAGAATGTAGCCAAGATTTTAAACATCTAATAGAAAACTTCACTGAATTTATATCGCATGAGGTAAGGGCCACAAACTTCTATTTTGGATCTAAAAAGGGAGATTATACTAAAGATTGGAAGATAGAAGACTACCAACTAAAAATTACCATCAATAAAACTATAAACACAGAATGAAATGGATATTGAATAAAATATTAATATCCTAGAATCTTTCATTACTATTCTAGGTTATGGAATACTATAACAAATAAGTGAAACATACTATATAAAAAAACTGCATTTCCAAATGTGATAATATGACTTTAACAGACGCAGAAATTGAATATATTAAGAATAAAATAGGAAGAGAACCTAATTCGCTCGAAAATGGAATGCTAGACATAATGTTCTCGGAACACTGCTCATATAAAAGTAGCAGACCTATACTGAGACTTTTCCCCACCGAGGGAGATAATGTCATAATGGGTCCTGGAGACGATGCAGGTATTGTTGGACTTACAGATGAGCTTGCTCTGGTTATAGGGATGGAAAGTCATAACCATCCATCTGCAATTGAACCATATGGAGGGGCAGGTACAGGCATAGGTGGAATAATAAGAGATATAATCTCAATGGGCGCCGTACCTGTTGCATTATTAGACTCTCTTCGTTTTGGTTATCTTGAAGACCAAAGATCTAGGTATCTATTTGAATATGTAGTTAAAGGAATATCCGACTATGGAAACCGAGTTGGCATACCAACTGTTGGTGGAGAAGTAGAATTTGACAACAATTTCCAGTACAATCCACTTGTAAACGTTGTATGTGCAGGAATAGTTCGAAGAGATTCGATAATGAAGGGAATCGCACCTAATGTAGGGGATGTTTTCGTTCTAATGGGTGGTAGAACCGGAAGAGATGGAATACATGGAGTCACATTTGCATCTGAAGAACTTACAACCACATCTGAATTGGAAAGCAGACCCGCAGTACAGATAGGAGATCCATTCACTAAAAAACAGGTAATGGAAGCAACATTTGAAGCTCTTGAAAGTGTTAAAATACAAGGTTTAAAGGATCTGGGTGGTGGAGGAATTACTTGTTGTATTTCAGAACTAGCAGCAAAATGTGGAAATGGTGCAAAAGTAGAAATAACAAAAATTCCACTACGTGAAAAAGGGATGACCCCTTATGAAATAATGTTATCAGAATCCCAGGAGAGGATGATTTTTGTTGTTCATCCTGAAGATGTTGATAAACTAATGGCAATTTTTAATAAATATGAACTCCCTGCAGCAGTTGTTGGTGAGGTGATTGAAAGTGATCAGTTCTTAACAACAATTGATGGGGATGTTATTGCAGATGTTCCTGCTGAACTACTTGCAGACCCTCCATTTATTAACAGGGAAATGAAAAAACCATTAGAAAATCAGGGATATATTAAAGTTGAAGACATTAATCCAAAGGAAGCGTTACTAAAATTGTTGTCTTCAGAGAATATTGCAAGTAAAGAATGGGTTTATCGACAGTACGATCATGAGGTCCAGATAGGAACAATTATAAAACCCGGAGATGATGCTGCGGTTATACGTGTAGATGAAAACACTGCATTTGCAATTACCTCCGATTGTAATAGTATACACACAAAACTCGATCCTTTCCATGGTGGAGCAGGTTCAGTTGCTGAAGCAATACGGAATGTTATATCCATGGGTGCAGATCCTATATGTATAGTTGATTGTCTGAACTTTGGGAACCCCGAGAAACCAGAGGTTTTATGGCAGTTTAATGAATGTGTTAAAGGAATGTCCGAAGTTGCCAAGCATTTTAATACTCCTGTGATCAGCGGTAATGTTAGCTTTTATAATGAAACAGAAGGGGTGACTGTTAACCCTTCACCTGTTATTGGTGTAGCAGGAAAAATGGATATAAAAGATATTAGAACTTCTGAATTTAAGAACGAAGGAGATATAATTATTATGATTGGTACTACCCGTCCGGAAGTTGATGGTTCAGAATATCACAGATCAATTTATGGTCTTGTTCAAGGAAAAGCACCAGAAGTTGTAATTGAAGAGGAATATTTAGCCGGAAGATCTATTCTTGAAATTATAAAAAACGATGCTGATAATAATATCACTGCTGTTCATGACTGTTCTTCTGGTGGTCTTGGAGTGGCTATCTCGGAAATGGCAATTTCAAGCGGATTAGGGGCAGTTATTGATTTATTAAAAGTGCCTGTTAAAGAAGATATCGATGTTTCAACCACTCTTTTCTCAGAATCCCATGGCAGATATTTGATAACTGTCAAGAAAAATGCAATTGAAGATGTTCTTTCCAAAATAAATGTTCCATCATCGATAATTGGAGAAGTCAGAGGAAATAATCTTACTGTAACTGATTCATTTAGTATACCTGTTGAAGAACTAAAAAAATCTTATAATGGAATTATAGAAAAATTCATGGCTTGATGTTATGGATAGGGAAGTATTGAGGCAGCTAATTCATGCATCAGGAATTTTCATACTAGTTTTAGGTTTATTTTTAAACCCTACAGTACTGATACTTCTGTGTATGATTCTAATTATCTGCGCTGAAATGATATTCATACTGGACAAATATCGCCATATTCCCTTTTTTTCAACAATATTGGGCAGATGTAAAAGAAGAGATGATGAAAGGGGTTTTTTATACTTCTTTATAGGTATCATACTTACCCTTTATTTCTTCGGTTTTAATATGGCAATTGCTAGTTCAGGGATATTAATGCTTTTAATTGGAGATTCTGCATCAACTCTTATTGGTAGGAAATATGGGAAGCATAAACTGCCTTTTAATAATTCAAAAACTGTCGAAGGAAGCCTTGCATTTTTTATTGTTGGATTATTAAGTGCATTAACTTTGCTTCCAATAGTTCCCTCAATGGTTGGAGCACTGGTTGGAACTTTAACAGAAGCTTACAGCCCAATTGATGATAATATTCCCATACCTATTATTTCAGCTTTAGCTATTACTGTGGTGATATATTGGATATGAAAATTAATTTGAACTATTTGAATGTAATTGGAATCATAATGATACTTTTCAGTATCCTCATTTTCACAACAAGATTTTTAGATCATTTTATATTAAATATTACATACCCATTCCTTGAAGGGTCATCAGACGGCAAATCTGTTCTTCTATTTGGTATTATGGGCAGTATTTTACTTTTATATCCGTTGTTCAATTTTAATGGAAGGATAATGCAGAAAATTTCCAGTTTACATCCTATTTTCAAGGGCGATGGAAACAAATATCTTAAATTAGTTATTGTTGTTGTTCTTTTAACCTATATACTTGGGATCATGATTGAAATAATCATCAGACTCAAACTTGGCATTTCCATCTTCACAACATTCGTTGCAATGGACCCCAGCCCTGCAAGCACCAGCATTACACACAGCCATGTATTTAAATCAGTTTTAGGAGATTTAATCAGTTTATTAGGAATACATGTGCCTGGCGATATACACACTGGAAGCTCATTAATACACTACACATCCCCCTTTTCATTCATTGTGTTGATAACTTTTCCACTAACCTACTTATTAGGTTTAATATCATTGAATCAAAGAAAAAATCGTTACAAAGTTATTCTTGCATTTGCAATTACCACAACACTCATTGGAATGCTTGATGGTGGGCTATTTTCAACACCTGCTCTAATTGGGCTTTCAGGTCTTTTTGGAGTTTTAGCCATTAAACAACCCTTTTCACTCAAGAATCTTGTTAAACCTAGTTTTTTAATAATACTTCTGATTATATTGAGGATATCAATAGGGATTATAGGAACTACTGTTGAATATCATGAAGTAACGTTTATTGATGAAAAAAGTCCAGTAGATCTAAATGGATATAATGTATTAAACATAAACTATGTAGGAAATGAAACCATTGTAAAGATATCCACAGATCGATCAGATAAAACAATTTTGGCAGACATGGTGAATAGATCTAAAGGAAATGTCTCAGGAATCACTCTATCATGGAATATATTCTCATGGGCAATTAAAAATTAATTAAAAAAAACTGAATATTTATTATAAATATTTTTTTGATTAAAGTCTAATTGCTCTTTCTCGCCTGAAATATCTCACAGTAACTGCAAATATCAAAAGCGATATTAACATGGTTGGCAGTGCTGATAGAATAATATTTGGATTTATATTGGGTGTGGATGCTAATTTCACCATTATAACTGTGGGTATGTAGTTTAAGATAGGTGCGAAGTAAGATGCCTTTATAAAAAGAGGCATAAATAATATGAATGTTGCAAACACCAATACTATGGTTATAGCAGAATTTGCTTCCTTTGTACTATCAACAAACATAGAAATTAGAATTCCAATACCAATGAACCCCAAACCAATGAAAAATAGCAATATAAACATTAAAATTGGATTATAAATTGGAACTTTGAGTAGATCAAGAAGAACAATCCAGAGAACACTTTGAATGAGAGAGAATAACAATATTGGCAATGTTTTTCCAAGCATTACAACTGAACTTGAAATGGGAGTCATAAGAAGAACTTCGAATGTTTTTCTTTCTCTTTCACCAACTATGCTATCTGTTACAATATTACTTGCTAGGAAAAATGGCAACAATAAAATAAACGGAATAATGAATCCATACATTATTTCTACGAAATAAGAACTGTTAAGAGCTAAACTTGCTTTATTATTCTCATTAATATTTACTATTTGAAGATTAACAGGGTTCAAAATTTGCTGTATCTGTGTGGTGTTCAAACCAGATGAAGAAAGTTTTTTCTGAAGCTGATACTCATTTACTGCAGTGTTTATTTTAGTTGAAACAATAGGATAGAACACATTCGAAGTATCTGCCTTTACTGTTACATTTTGTCCATTTGGATTCAGATCCACAATCGCCACAAGAGGATGCCCAAGGAAACTTTGGGCGTCGCTGATGTTGTTGTAATAAATGAGTTCAAGTTTTTGATTAACAAGATCTGTTTCGAGTACTGAACCCCTTATACTATCGGGAACTCCCACCTTAAGAACAGATGAAACACCATATTGATCAATTAGAGTAGGATCAGATGCAATAGAACTAGCAACAGCAAGACCGAATGCACCTAACAGTATAAATACCTGAACAAAAACCACCAACAGATATATTTTATTTTTCAATATATCATTACCTTCTTTGCTCGCTAGGGTAGTTAATTTCATTTATATTCGTCCTGAAATCTTGTGATCAAATTGGATCTTTAGAATTATTTGATTATACATCATTTCACAAAATATTTTATTTACTATACCTTTTTAAATGTGATTAAATCGAATAACAACCTTAAAATTCCTGGTCTTGGTCCAAATACAATGTCATCCCTCTCAAAAAGTTTAATTGCTATCCAGTAAGAAATTATACTCACAATTGCTATTGATATTAATGTCAAAGCATAATCTCCCAATGCTATAGATTCCCCTGAAAATATCCGCATAACTATGGTCATTGGTGAAATGTTTGATATATAAGAACTTCTTGTAATGTACAACAAAACAGGAACAATTAGGAATCCTACTATTCCTATATACACTATGCTTAAACCTATTCCTGCCTCCTTATAGTTCTTGGAATATGCAGCTACTGCAGAAGTAATCCCTATTATGGGTATTGAGCTTAAAAATATGAATATAAATACTAATAAAGGATTGCTTATATTAAATCCTGCTATAAGAAGAATTATCAACCACATTGCAATTTGTAATGATATTGTTAAAGCCACAGCTATACTTTTCCCAATTATTATATTTGCATGGGAAATAGGCATTGCAATGAGTATCTCTGCTGTTTTTCTTTCTTTTTCTCCAACAATACTATCTATAACCATATTTCCAAATAGAAGGAGAGGTAAAAAAAGTAAAATCACTAACATAACCTTTTTAATTATTTGAAGTGGTAATGACTCCCCTGTTGTCTGCTGGTTAATATTGGGTAATGTTGTATTCTGGGGTGCCGCAGAAGAGGTAAGTGAAGATGAATATGAATCAGCAATCAACTTCGCAGTTGAATTCACCTCATCCCTTACAACACTTTGTTTTGGATCACTAACATCCAAATATACTATCATATTAACTGCTTGTCCATTTTGAATATCTTGGGCTGCATTTCCCGGTACATATAGAAATCCTGTAGTTTTTCCAATTTCAACATTATTTAAAGAAGTATTATAATTTGAGGGGATAACGTTAATGATATCTGGGTTTAAATTCTTGGAAATTATACCACTTTGATCCTGGACATTCATAGAAGCGAATCCATTGAGAGAAGGAGTAATTGCTATCCCTTTTTCAGATTCAATGTTTGTAACAAATGAATTGAAAATAACTATCATTAAAAGTAGAACTGAAAGCTGTAAGAAAAAGATCATCATGAACTTCTTGCTTTTAAGGGTGCTCTTAAACTCCCATTTGGTTATGGTTGTAAACTTCATTATAACACTTGCATCTCTTACTCTAACCTTTTACAGCTTGAATAAACACATCTTCAAGAGTTGGCTCTTTAGTATTGATTGATAAAACTTCATTGCCAAAAACATCTACTATATCATGAATTTCATTCCTTTGTTTGAGTGATATTAAATATTCGCCCCCAACAAGATTAACAGCTCCTACAGAAGGGAATTGGATTAGTTTATTCTTGATCAAATTAATATCTCCCGTATTTTTAACCCTTATTTTGAGGATAACTTCGCCATGAACTTTGGATTTAAGATATTGCGGAGTTCCAACATCTCTAATCTTACCTTCATTTAATATTGCAACTCGATCACACAATAGATCGGCTTCCTCCATATAATGTGTGCAAAGTATCATGGTTTTTTGGCCTTTGAGATTTTTAATAAAGTTTCTAATGGAATTTGCTGTTTCAGGGTCCAAACCCATTGTTGGCTCATCAAAAATAATTATATCTGGATCATGAACAAGTGCCCTTGCAACACTAATTCTTTGTCTCAATCCCTTTGAAAATGTATTTATCCTATCTTCACTACGTTTTGTCATTCCAACAAGTTCCAGAAGCTCTTGTATCTTTCCATCAATATCATTCTTAGGCACCCCATAGAGTTCTGCAAAGTATTTCAGAAGATCTTTAGCTTTAAAACGCTCATAAAGATTTGGTTCCTCGGGGAGATAACCAATCATCGATTTTATCTTTATTGGATCATCATGTATACTGTAACCATCAATAATGATATCGCCAGAATCTGGTTTGAGAATGCAGCAAGCCATTCTAATGGCAGTAGTTTTCCCTGCCCCGTTTGGACCGATAATACCCAGAAGTTCTCCACGCTTTACATTAAGATTAAGATCGTTAAGCGCTTTTATCCTGCCAAATGACTTGTTCAGTGACTCTATTTTTATCATTTCATTTGAGTTCATATCGAACCCCACAATTTTTATTGACTTTATCTATTAATTTGAGCAAACTTATAATTTATTTATCAAGTTTATAAGTTGTTAATTTATTGATCGATGGTAAATTATATTCTATGATCTTATAACTCAAAGTTCATACTTTGAATGGAAAAATCGAACCCCAACTAGTAAGAACTCCTATACCAATTATAATAAGAACGAATGGTAGGATTATATGGCCATATTCCTGTAATTTATATCCTATAATTTTGTTTATAACCATGATATAACTTATAATACACCAAATTCCAACCATCACCAAAAATGTTGTTGAAGTGAGGAATATCTGTGAAATACTTAAACTCACAAAAAGAGGAGCATAAACCCCAATATTGTCCCCGCCATTAGAAAAGGTAACAGTTGCAACTTTAAGAATATTCATAATCGATAATGAAGAATTATCATGGACAATATCTTTTTTATTAGTATAATTTATTTTATTCGAAAGGTTATGAGAACTATTTTTTTTAAAGTTACAAAGATGATTCAATCCGATAACAATTGGAAAAATTCCTAATAGTGCAATGTAAGAAGGAGGTATAATAAATTTAAAAAAATAAGCCAACATACTGATTAAGATTAATACAGATATTCCAATATACTGACCCAATACAATCGAAACTTTATTAAATTCATTGCGTGTAAAGAAGTATATTAAAATAAACATATCATCCAAATTTGTTGCAATAAATGCTGTAACTGCCACTGCGCAGGTTAAAATAATTTCCATTGTATAACTACGACGCGTTGTAATGTTAGTTTCCTTAAATTTTTTTTATAAGTGATTTATACTCTTTACATATAGACAAACATATATTATATTTAAACCACAATGATATACTCCTTTCATATTCAAGTATGATATATTTATATTAATGTAAATTTGTGAAGGTAGATTAATATTAAAAGATTATTCATGTAAATTGATATGAATTTCAAGTGAGAATATGAAATTCGATAAAGTAATTTGAACAATCTATTAATACAATAAAAATAGAACCTAATAAAATTATGTCTAAGAAAAAAATGTTTCTATCCAATTTAATGCCTGTCAAAAAGGCCCAAGATATGATAAGTTCCTCGCTAAAAAATGTAGGAACAGAAGAAATATCCCTTGAAGATGCTCATAGAAGAGTTTTATCCGAAGAAATTGTATCATTATTGAACTCACCCCCATTTGAAAGGTCAGCCATGGATGGTTACGCAATTCGTGCAGAAGATACATTTGGATTTTCAGAAAATAATCCTGCCAAACTTAAAATTGTGGATACAATTGGAGCAGGTCAAGTTTCAGACACAATAATTAAAATGGGAGAAGCTATTAAAATAGCAACTGGCGCCCCAATACCTAAAGGATCTAACGCAGTTGTTATGGAAGAATACACTGTTGCAGACAAAGATAGTTTAGGGGTTGAAATGAGCATTACTCCTGGAGAAAATGTTTCTCCCATGGGGGAAGATATAGAAACTGGAGACATTGTATTAAAAAAAGGAAAAATACTAAAACCACAAGATCTGGCAATAATTGCCTCTGCAGGTTACAGTAAAATAGAGGTTTTCAAAAAACCAAAAATTGGAGTAATCACAACCGGAAATGAACTTGTAATGCCACGACCAGATATAAGTGGAGCAGAAATCATTAATTCAAACCACTACACATTTAAAGCCTTTGTTGAATCTGCGCTGGCCGTACCCACACTTATACACTGTCTTGACAGTGCCAAAAAGGTTGAAGAGGAATTTGAAAGACTTCTTGAAACTCACGATGGGCTGATATCCACAGGAGGTACTGCAATAAGCAAAGGCGACGTGGTTGTAGATGTAACTGAAAAAATTGGAGAAGTTTTAGTCCATGGTGTTGCTTTGAGACCTGGTAAACCATTTGGTTTTGGAATTGCACATGAAAAACCTGTTTTCATGTTATCAGGGTATCCTGTAGCTGCAATGGTACAAGCTGATGTTTTCGTGCGAAATAATCTTTATAAAATGCAAGGGATTGATATGTCACCACAATGTGTCTCAAAAATTGCTTATAGAAAGATCCCCTCAAGTCTCGGAAGAACAGATTATATAAGAGCAAAAACAGATGGAAGTAATGTTAGACCCCTCAAAATAAAGGGATCAGGTATCATCAGATCCATGGTAGAATCGGATTCGTATATTGTTATAGAAGAAAACCTAGAGGGTATAGGTGAAGGAGAGGAGTGTAATGTTCTTACTTACGATTCACTTACAATTTAAATTATAACTAAATTTAATTGATTAAAATTGCAATATTTATAAATTAATTATGAAAAAACATGACGGCATATATTTAAAGGTGATTTTTTGGAATTAAACGTTTTATGGTACTATGCTATTGGATTTATTGTTATATGGGTTTTAGCCATTCTATTTAGAGATAAATTGAAAATAGATATTGAAGGGCCTGTTCTAATGAGGAGAACCCAAAGATTAAGGGATTTCATTGATTCCATTGCAAAGATAAACCCTCGATTTTGGAGATGGGGGATGAACATTGGATTGCCAGTGGCCTTTTTCTTCATGGCATTTATATTGTACCTCTTAATTGAAACACTTCCAACTACATTTTCAAATCCACAAGTTGGATTAATTCTTCCAGGAGTAGATATTCCTGGTTCTCCACTATTTATACCTCTCGGCTACGGTATCATTGCTCTTATGACCGTAATGGTTATCCATGAATTTGGTCACGGTATTATTGCCAGGGTAGAGGGAGTTAAAATAAAATCAATAGGCGTTTTACTGTTAGCTGTGCTTCCTGGAGCATTTGTAGAGCCTGATGAAGAAGATGTTGAAAAATCAAAAAGAATTTCAAAACTAAGAATTTATGCTGCTGGATCTATCTTTAACCTGGTACTTGCATTAATATCCCTACTGATTTTCCTGTTTATTAGTGTGATGATCATCAGTAGCGTAACCGTTGGCCTTCCAGGATTTACAATCCCCGGTACAAATATAACAACTCAACCTGTTGGTTTTAATGTAACCGGTCCAATATTTCCAACATTCCATGAAGATGGTGTTCAAATTGCAAGTGTGGTTCCAAATAGCCCTGCAGCAGGAGTATTAACTACAGGGATGATTATTGAAAGTATTAATGGGGTAAACATTACCAATTATAATA
The DNA here is from genome assembly GCF_019931065.1 of Methanobacterium spitsbergense. Lineage (NCBI taxonomy): Archaea > Methanobacteriati > Methanobacteriota > Methanobacteria > Methanobacteriales > Methanobacteriaceae > Methanobacterium > Methanobacterium spitsbergense. The sequence continues at coordinate 354,167 of NZ_JAIOUQ010000003.1, forward strand.
GCTCAGTAAAAGTTCTTAACAACACCAAAATAGGCGAAAATGTAAACATTCAAACAACTACTGGAAATTATACTGTTAAAGCTGGTGTTAATCCTAACAATTCTACAAGAGGTTATATAGGAATAAGAAGTGGAGAACATCTAGTTGTGAATAGCGATGTTGGAAAAGCAGTTGGCTATCAAATACCATGGTTTATATACTCTTTAGCTAACTTATTCTGGTGGATATTCCTTCTGAACTTTGCAGTTGGAACATTCAATCTACTTCCAATGAAACCATTAGACGGAGGATTATTATTAGAGGAGCTTTTAGGCTATAAATTATCAGAAAGCAAAGTGAATAAAATAATGACTCCATTATCTTACGTATTGATTTTGATAATAGCTGTTATCATTATCTATGGCCTAGGAAGAGGAATATCACTCCTCATTTAAATTCTTATTTTCATTTTTATAATCAAAAACAAAAAATGGAACATATAACATAATATGTACTCAACATCATTTCGAAAACATTCTTAGAATGGAATTAAACCATCCTATTCATTTTTTAATTATTGTAATATCATTTATATTTATTTTTCAAAAAGACTAATTGATATTTATTGAATTTAGAAACTCAAGACCTGATCAATATTTTCCATAATATCCCGAACCAACTCATCATACGTAATAAATTGTTCAACGTTGTTTACGAAAACATCAACAGTTAAACCTCTTGCTTTAAGATCATCCCTACAAACATACATATTTATAGAATTATTGGGATCATTTAACATCTCAATTATTATTTCAGACACATAATGGCCCGATCTAAAACAATAAACACCATTTCCAATTAGATAAATAGATACTTCCGTATTTCCAAGGTATATCTTAAGAAATTTAAGAAATGTATTAAAACCTTCTTCAGAGGGAGTTTTTGTGAGTATAAATCCAACGTGCATATAACCACTTGTGAAATTTTTATATTATTCATTCCAACCCATAGATAGCATTATTTGAATCCCAAGAAGTTCTTTTAGACATGAAACATCTTTATTATGCTCCCTATCCCTAAGTGGTTTGCATTTATCCAGTTTTATGTCTCCTGAAAGCAGTTTAATTGCAAATGCCATGCATGTAACCTCGCCACATTTTTCACAGTTAGTTTTTGGTAGACAATTATAAAGTGCAAGTGGTCCTATCTTTGAGAGTTTTTCCTTAATTTCAGAGTAATCTAATCCATTATCACTATTTAATTCGATAAATACCTCATTAATTACTTTCATAATTTCCGTAACTGCTTCAATTGCGTCTTCTTTGTCAATAGTTTTATTCATGCTGATCTTACCAGAGGGGTATAATGTTACTAGTCTGTTTTGAATATTCAGAGTAATGATTCCCTTATTTTCAATAAAATTAACCTTACCTGGAGGATATCTGGTTATTAATAACGGAATTACATCCCTTATTTCTGAATCAAGCTGCATTAAAACTCTGATCATATTTTCTGCAACTATACATGGATTTATTTGTTGTATTGTGGCCTTTTTTACAAGTGCACCATCAACAAATATTTCATATTCGATTTCGTCTATCTCCATTGATAACCCTCATTTGTAAATAAATTATGTTAGTTACACATTAAATTCGGATAAAGGCAGTATTTTTAGTTCTAGACTTTACTATATCATATAATTCATTATCATTTATTATTTGGGAAGCTTCAACCAAATCATCTTCTACAATACCACGATCAAGCATAGATTCTAGATGTACGTATATATTGCCCTCTGGAAAAACTAAATAGGACAATTCTCCAACATTAGGATAATTTACGCTTCCACAGGGTTCTTGATCCTTAATAGCTGCATAAACACCATCCCCTGTAAGTAATACATCAGCATCCATTCCCTTGTTAAGACAGGCTATTGCTACATAAAAAGCGCTAAAAGTATCTTCATAACCATATGGTGCTTTATCAACTATTATTAAAACAGTATCCATGTCACCCACTCAATGTTATTACTTTATCACTTTTCCTAACCCATCCAGGAATGTCGTAGACACTTGTTATAGAAACACCTTTTAGATAAGATGCATTATCACAGGCGTGTCCCCTTGCTGTAGCACACCTTACACACGCCCTAACATCTGCTCCTTTTTTTATTAGATGTCTCAATCTCTCACCCACATTTGGAAATGAATGTGGGTTTTGGTTTTTCTTAGGAATGTGTGTAGCATCCATGTATAAAAATAGATTTACCTTGTATCCTATGTTAAGAGCACTTTCAGCAATATTGTGGGCCATTTCAACATATTGAGATCGGTATGGTCCCTCTGTAAGTATGATTGTCAAGGTCTTTTTTTCTTCTCGTATATTTTCAACCATTGTATAATTTTTTATTTTTCATACAATAAATAATAGTGCATGAATAATAATGAAAGATATTAAATTGAGAATATCCAAGAATAAACTGAACATCTCATTATAAATTAAATAATCAATTTTTTAATTTATCCATTTCAATTGCATCTTCAAATGCGTCCCTATGAAAATTTGCTGCTAATTCCTTTTTACACTCATCAACAAACAACCTCATCTTAGAAGCCCTGCAAGGGTAATGTTGGACTTTAAGACCTGCTTTTATGGGAAGGTTATTAACGTCCTCTCCAACCATCTCTTCAGCTACGAAAAATGTTGAACCGCACGGAGATGATCTTAAAACATGAACTTTTGATACTTTATTACCTACGGTTTCTATTTCTACTATAGGTTTTCCAAACTTGGACACAAATTCATTAAAAACTTCGTCTCCACTTTCTTCAAGGTCACACATATTCTCCGGACAAATAACATTGTCATATTCTTCAATCTGATTTTTAAAGCCTTCACCTTTCCATGCACCTACTATGATCCATTCAACATGATCATGAAGTTGTTCAACTAGCTCCAATAAAAGATCAGGGTGCAAAATATAACTGATAATTATATCTGTACTTTTAAGACTTTCAAGAGCTTCTTCAGCTATTTCAACATCTTCCATGAACATTGATTCTGGTTGTTCTAACTCGATAAAATCGCACTCAAATTCCTTAGAGATTGTATCAAACGCTCTATCACCATAAGGACCATCTGTAACCACACCAATCTTTAACATTATTAATCTCCACAAACATGTATTAAATAAATCTACAATTTCAGTTTAATTATTATTCACATTATTATATAATTTTAAGATAAAATAAGAATAATTCCCATGAGGAAAAATTATATTCTTTATATCTTAGAATACAAGAGAATTCACAAAAATTGATTTTATAAATAAGATATTATTGATTAATCCCATAAATCCTTCTTTAGCTACAGCCTTTGCTATAATTATATGTTGAAATGCTGTTTTTTGATTTTATAATATCCCAAACTTATCGGTTATCAGCTCAGTTTAATATCCGTTCTTTTACACTTAACCAATTTCATCTTTTTCTTTCATTACAAATACTTTTACAGAATCCTATTAGCCTTATTCACAGATAATAATATGCATTTATAGCTATTTTTGACTGCCATTACTTGTATACTATTATTTTTCCTACAAGTCTTTCATCTAAATTTATGTTCAGTATTTAAATGTCCAATTAAAAATTTCTAATTTAGAATATTTATCAATTGACAGGAAAAATAGATAAATTCCTTCCATATTAGTCAACATTTTAATATAGAAACTTCAAAAAAATCAATTATATTATTAAATTTTTGGGGAATCAATCCCTAAGGTGTAAAAAACATGAAAGTAGTAATAATAGGCAGTGGTGCAGGTGGGCTTACTGCAGCATCAAACATTAAGAAATATTCTGAGAAGGCAGAAGTAACAGTAATAACACTAGAAAATAGAGTAGCTTATTCTCCATGCGCTATCCCTTATGTTATTGGTGGAGAAATAGCATCATTCGATGAGATAGTAATGCATACCCCAGAATATTATAATGAACATGGCATTAATATCATTACAGAATCCGAGGCTATTGAAGTCGTTTCTTCAGAAAATATTGTGAAATACAAACCAAAAAATGACAATGAAGTTATTTTAAACTATGACTATTTAGTCATTGCAACTGGTGGATCACCATTCATTCCGCCAGTGAAAGGAACTGATCTACAGGGAGTTTTCAAAGTCAGAACTATTGAAGACGGAGCAAAAATTAAAGAATGGGCTGAAAAAAGTGAGAATGCAGTTGTTGTAGGTGCAGGAGCCATAGGTTTAGAAGTAGGATATGGCCTTAAAGAACTTGGAATTAATGTAAGTGTTACTGAAATGTTGCCCCAGATACTCCCAAGATCATTTGACCCTGATATGGCAATTAAAGTACAGAAATACCTTGAAAGTCAGGGCATTAATATAATTTTAAATCAGGCCTTAGATGAAATTTTGGGCAATGAACTTGCAGAAAAAGTTGTTATTGGTAATAATATCATTGATGTAGATATAGTAATATTATCAACGGGCATAAGACCATCTATAAAACTTGCTAAATCAGCAAAATGTGCTGTTGGTAAAATGGGTGTCAAAGTAAACGAAAAAATGCAAACATCAATACCAAACATATACTCTGTAGGTGATTGTGTAGAAGTTTATGATGGAATAACCAAACAGAAAACTCAGTCCCCCTTTGGAACAACAGCAGTGCGTCAGGGAAAAGTTGCTGCGAAAAATATAACAGGAAGAGAAGCAGTTTTCAGACCCGTATTAAACTCTGTTGTATCAAAGATAGGCGAGCTTGAAATAGGGGCCGTTGGATTAACAGAGATATCTGCCAATTTAAACGGTTTAGATATTATTGTTGGAAGAAGTAAAGCCTTAACAAAGGCCAGATACTATCCTGGCTGTAAACCAATAGACACTAAAATTATTTGCAGTAAAGAAGGTAAAATTTTAGGATGTCAGATCATTGCAAAGGAAACAGTGGCAGAAAGGGTCGACACAATGGCATTGGCAATAGCTAAAGAAGTGGAATGTGAAGAATTAACAGAGATGGAATTTTCATATGCACCTCCAGTTTCAATGGTAGTAGATCCTATAGTACTAGCAGCAGAAGATGCTTTAAATAAAATAAAAAAAGATCTTTAATTATTTATTATTAGTTTAGACGGTAAATAGAAGGGTATTAAAAATACCTTTCTAAAATACCTTTCAACATTCTAGCATGCCTTGCTTCGTCCCTGGAACTTTCATCAAAGAAATCATGGGCAGGATCTATATCTTCCAGCTTAGCTTTTTTCGCAGAAGCTTTCTTTTCATTATTTGCCATTGTTTCTCCTTTAAGCATCATTTCGAGATTATCTTTAAGAGATGAAGAAATTACTCCATTCATTTCAGCAAATACTGACGCATGAGCTGCTTCTTCAAAAGCTATTGTTTTCAAGACCTCAGCAACTTCTGGAAGACCATCTCTCTGGGCTAATCTTGCCATTGCTAAATACATACCAACTTCAGCACATTCTCCTTCAAAATTAGCTTTAACATCCTTTTCCATTTCTGTTCCTTTACATACACCAATTTCATGTTCGTTAATAAGTTCCATTTTTTCATCTCCTTTATGACTAATTTGTAAGAAATATATCAGATAGTATCTCAGTTTACAAGTTTCCTTCCCATTTCAAAGCAGCGTTCTAGATCATTGGATTTTGGTAAATAATAAACTTCAATTTCATCTTTAACATCAAATCCACATTCTTCAAGTTCTTTCTTTATTATATTGGACGCTCCACCCTGTCCTCCCATAGAACCAAATGTTACTGCCTTTTTTTTTATCCCTGTTCTGTTAAATTTCAAACCACGTAAGTAATAAATAATATCTCCTGCACTTGGAAATGGTTCATCATATATGGTTGGAATTCCAAATGCAATGGCTTTACTATCTAAAATATCCTTCACTATTTCGCTGCGTTCGTCTTCGTGAAGATAGTAAATTTTTACATCTGCTCCCTCACTTATAACACCTTCTGCAACTGCATGTGCCATTTTCTGTGTTGAACCATGCATTGTGTCGTATATAATTGTAACTTTTTCTTCACATTGTCCCGATGCCCAAGCACTGTAAGCACCAATTACCTTCATTGGATCTGTCCATATCTGTCCATGAGATGGAGCTATCATTTTAATCTTATCTAATAATCCTAATTCCGTCACTTCTTCGAATTTTTTCAGAACAAGTTTTGAGAGAGGAGTAATCAAGTTAGCATAGAATTTCTTGGTAGCATCCATCAAAACATATTCTGGAATTTCATTATCATATCTCTGGGAGTAACATATATGCTGTCCAAATGCATCATTTGAAAATAGAATTCCTTCTTCCACTAACAAAGTGAACATACTATCAGGCCAGTGCAGTAAAGGAGCTTCTAAAAAAGTTAAAGTAGCGCCTTCAAGTTCAAGTACATCTCCTGTTTTAACTGTAACAAATTTTGCACTTTCTAATGAAGGGTAATGGTTTTTAAGACCTTTAACAGCAATTTCAGTACAGTATATAGGTGCTTCAGGGAATTTTTCATGTATTTCTGGTAATGCACCACTATGATCCTTTTCAATGTGGTTCTGTATTATCACATCAATTCTCATATCCTTTCCTTCTTTCTGGAAAGCATCCGCTATTCTTCCCCACATTTGATTAGATTTCCCATAATATGTATTGTCAATTAAAGCAACCTTATCCTTTCCAAATACTAGATATGCATTATAAGTTGTACCATTCAAAGTGTATCCATGATATGATCTTAAATCCCAGTCTAGAAATCCAACCCAATATACTCCATCTTTTATTTTGACTGCATCTGCCTTCATATATTCACCCTCCAAAATTTTTTTAAGTCACAATATGGTTCGTGTTCATACGAACCTTGCGTTGTATGGTAGTATACGAACAAGTTGTATATAAATGTTACGTTCGTGGTTATACGAACCATTATATAGATGTTAGAATAGATGCACAATTAGAAAAAATATGAAAAATATAAAATCTAAAAAAACTAATGTTAACCCTATAAAGATATTTGGAACAACAAATGGGATCAATATTGTTGAAAGTCCTATAAAAGCAAAAATACTATCCATTCTCGAGGAAGAAGATAGAAGTGGAGCAGAAATAGTAAAATTAACAGGAAAATCTAAAGCAACAATATCGGCCCATATGCATGATCTAGTTGAAATGGGTATAGTAAACTCAAAACCCAATCCTGCTGATGGTAGAAGTAAATTATTCTATATTAAATCCAAATCTATTGGAGATTTCTCTCGTGAAAATGAATTTAAAAAGGAAATGGACACCTATATAACTGAAAATGTAGTATATTCTAGTGATCCTTTTGAATTTTTCAGATTCATTTTTAGAACAATTAGAGTAGCTCTAATGGAAGAAGGGTTTAATATTGACCCAATATTACATAATGCAGGGATTAAAGTAGGTTTAGCTTACTATAATAAATTACAAAATGAAGAAATAGAAATCATGATAGATAATATAGCTCATTTCTGGAAAGAAAATAAACTTGGTAATATAAAAGTAGAAAAACTTGAACCGTTAACATTAAGGGCATATGATTGTTTTGAATGTGAAGACTTACCTAAGATTGGTAAATCAGCATGTGCATTTGATTCTGGAATTCTTGAAGCATTATTTTCTACACATTACTCAGAGAAGGTAGATGTAAAAGAGATCAAATGTTTTGCAAAGGGTGATGATTACTGTTGTTTCACCGTGAATAAAAACCTAAAATATTAAGCATAGGAATTTCTTTTGATTAAATATATGGCTATTTTTTATCCCTAAATTTAACAATGGTAGTGGATAAATATTTTTTATCCTTTGAAAATCCTTCAAAAACATTTTCATCTTGCATACTGCAATTTTGAACCGAAATGATAGATTTATCTCTATTATCTTGATTAACAATTTCTTCAAGAATTTCAGAATGCCTTGAAGTTTTCATAATTACAAATGTATCTCCATATTCCATTATCCTCTTCAACCTGTCATCAACCTTGGGAACTATAACTACTATTTCATCCTTTTCAGCCAAAGAAATTCCTGCTGCAGCAGCACATCCTGTAAATGAAGTTATGCCAGGTATTATTTCAATCTCATAACCCGATTCAGCTATCCTCTTAGCAACATAAGAAAAAGTACTGTAAATTGTTGGATCCCCAAGTGTAATGAATGCGACATCTTTGCCATCAGATAGATTAGTATTAATGATCTCTGCTGCTAGATCCCAATATGAATTCAGGGCAGATTTATCTTCTATCATTGGGAAAAGTGGATCTAAAATATCATATTTTTCATTCCTTTCATCTAAAATAGGTTGTACTATTGAAAGTGCAAGACTAGGCTTTAACTTAGCAGATCTTGGGGAACATATAACTTCGACATTTTTAAGGATTTTAGTTGCTTTAATAGTTAAAAGATCGGTATCTCCTGGCCCTACTCCCACTCCAAATAATTTTCCTTTTTTCATATTTAGATAACACCTATAAAATTTATTATTACTATCTTATAAATTAATACTTTAAAAATTTTATCATTTTTTGGATTAAATTTAATCTAATAAACTCTATCCATTTAAATCTATTTGAACTTTGGATAAGACCTTTTTTAAAGGTTTCTTTTTAGAAATTTTTTCTAATTTTATATAAGGTTTCATTTTTATACCATCGCTGATAAATATAAGTCTCTATGGAAAGCGGTTTCTTCTGTGAAAAGTGTGGAATGATAAAGGCACGATGTATCTGTGGTAAAAGCAGTACCAAAAGACGAATTTATACTAAAATATCCAAACCCAATATATCAGAGATTAAAAAATCATATCCAAATGTGGATGAGGAGATAGTTGAAAATTTCCCGTTTTCAGAACCAAGAAATGGTCAGTTTGAAATAATCACTAGGATTAAAGATGCAATTGATAATGGTTATCGTTACATCATACTTGAAGCAGGTACTGGGACTGGAAAATCTGCAATTGCAACTACTTTAGCTAATATCTATCAACCAGCTTATATTTTAACAATGACTAAACAATTACAATCACAATATGCCATTGAATTTGGCTACCCTATGGTTAAAGGCCGAGGGAATTTTACTTGTAGGGATTCCAACTTCGATGATAGATGCGATTCCGGTACATGCCAAACTGTTCCAAGCACCCAAAATTTTGTTTGTGACTTTGGAATCACAAAATCCCCATTTGAAGAGGGAAATTTTGCATTCAACGATGCACATGGAACCCCAATATATTTCAGATCAAATGAAAGATGTAACTACTGGAATCAAAAATCAAGAGCAGTTGAAAGTGATATCACGCTTATGAACTATGATTATGCACTTTTAGAACTTGCATATGTACAGCATTTCGGTAAAAGGAGTTTAATGATTCTTGATGAAGCCCATAACATTGAAGATAAACTCATGCGTAGAATGGAATTGAGTTTATCCAATAAAATGCTTGAAAAAGATGTTAAAAAGAGCATACCGAGAAGTATGTTGAAATTTCAGGACCCCAAAGAATGGATAATTTTCATACAATCACTTTATCAGGATTACAAGGATATAAGCCTCACAAAAATGCCAAAAAATAAGGCAGACAGAATCAACAGAACCAAATTAAGGTTGAGCGAACTCATGACCAATTTGGAAGAAAATCCCAAGAACTGGGTTGTTGATGGGTCAGATGGAGGAATAACTTTCAAGCCACTTAAAATAGATGTATATGCCAATGATAGATTATTTAGACATGCTGATGTGTGTCTATTTATGAGTGCAACCATACTAGATCAGGACTTATTTTGCAAATGGCTTGGAATTAGGCCAGAAGAAGTATATTTCTTAGGTATTAAAAGTAATTTTCCTGCTTCAGAACGTCCAGTTCATCTGAAAACGGTTGGTCCTATGTCTCAACGTGCTATTAAACGTACAGCACCAAAAACCATCCCCATTCTTGAAAAGATTATCGAACATCATAAGTACGAAAAGGGACTCATACACACACATAATTACAAGTGTCAACAGTACATTATGAAACAAATTAAAGACAAAAGACTTATTGATCATAAAAGTACAGACAGAGAATATAAATTAAGACTTTTTGAAAAAAGTAAAGACCCATTGGTTCTGGTTAGTCCTTCAATGAGTGAAGGTGTTGATTTGCCTTATGAAAAATGTCAATTCCAAGTAATATATAAAATTCCATTCCCGTATTTAGGTGATCAACAGATAAAAAATAGAAAGGCCCAAGATCCCAAATGGTATGCCTATAAAACTGTTATGACGTTGTTACAGGCATACGGGAGGGGAATGCGTGCTGAAGATGATTATTGTGAAACCTACATCCTTGATGGAAATATTAAAATGCTCTTCAATAACAGATTATACAAATCACTTGTTCCTGAATTCTTCAAAGAAGCTATTGTACGTGATTAGTACCATTTTATTAAAGAAACATAATTTAAGAAATAAATTTTTGATGAATTTATAGATTTCTAAAGAGATTTAATTTGTTTAAACCTGATCATCTTTTTTATTCCATTTTGATCTCCAATTTTCCATCTCATCCTTAGTTAACCAATGACTACCATCACAAAAAGGTTTATTTTCCGATTTACCACATTGACATAGTGTTACCCTATTACGTACTTCGTAAATTGTTCCATCAAAAGATTCTATAGGAATACCTCCCCGTACCCATATAGGACCTTCACACTTCTTTTGAGGATCATGAATAATTGCTATGGAAGGTTCAAATTCAGGTTCAAGTGCTTTTCCAGTTTCTTTATCCCAAACAACCAATCTTCCTGATGGACAATTTTGACCCTGTTCAATGGCTATCTTCTTTGCTTCAGGATCATCTGAATTAGCAATTAATTCTCGTATACCGCCTGCCCTTTGACAAAAACGTGAATGATCACACAAAGGCCATACATCTGTTAAGGTTAGAACTGGTCCATCTGTTCCCGCTGCTTCAGCCATGTATGGTTTCTTACTTGCGGTTTCTGTTCCATCAAAACCTGTCTTTAAATGCGCCCCATCACAAAAAGGTTTATTTTTTGATTTTCCACAACGACAAAGCGAATATGTATTTTTTAAAGGATATGTGATTTTTAAAGTCCATTGATATGAATTACCCTCATCATCTGTACCAATTCCTTGTTTAATTAATGGAACTCCTCCCGAAACAATGTAAGGTCCATCTTTTAATATTCTAATTTTTTGTTTATTTTTTTCAGCAGCCATTTTATAAACCTTTTAATTTAAAACGATTTTATAAAAATTGATTAAAGAATAAATTCATAGGCACCCATACCTAAATCTCCCCAATACCAGCTATGATGAATAATATCTCCTATTGAACCATCTTCCGCTGCACCCATTGATGTGATAAGTGGCATAAAATGGTCCGGATATGGATGGGCTTTTTCAGGAGTTGGTGCAAACTTAGAATAATTTTTAACTACATCATAATTACCAATTTTCAATTCTTTTGTGAGCCATGAATCAAAATCTAAAGCCCATTGGTCTGTTTTTGCACCAGGTCTTAGAGGAGCATATCCTAATGGGTGAACAGCACCACCACTGCCCAATATTAAAACTCCTTCCTGGCGTAATGAGCCTATGGCCTGACCCAATGCATAGTGTTTTTCAGGATCCATATCATTTTGTATAGAAAGTTGAAAAACTGGAATATTAGCTTTGGGAAACATAAGTTTCAAAGGAATCCATGCACCATGATCAAGTCCCCTTTTATTATCAAGTTCACAAGGTATTCCAGAATTTTGTATCAATTCTGATGTTAATTGAGCCAGTTCTAAATCACCATTAGCAGGATATTCAATCCTGTAAAGTTCTGGAGGAAATCCATAAAAGTCATGGATTGTATCAAATTTCTCCACCATATTAATAGTGGGTTCTTGAGTCATCCAATGTGCTGATATACAGATTACTGCATTTACATAACTGTATTTTTTTCCAAGTTCCTTTAAAAATTCCCTAGCAGAGATATCTTCAAGCAACAATGAGGGTGCTCCATGAGAAATGAAAACTGTTGGTAAAGATTTTTTACTCAATACTTACCACCTTATTACAAAATTGAAATTTTCAAATCCTCTATTTTAATAGAAAGTTTTAGTAAAAATTTCCGCAAATTATCAGTAATAATCCAGTTCATTAACAATTGTTATTATATTGTATATCCAGAATTTATATTTTTTGATGAATATGGATATAATATATAAAAATATTATAAAAAAATAAGATATAATAGCGGACCTGGGGGGATTTGAACCCCCGACCTTGGGATCCGAAGTCCCACGTCATATTCCTGGCTAGACTACAGGCCCAAAATGAATTATTGATTTAATGAAAATTCTTTTATGTTCAATTTAATTATGTCTATTCATAGTTATAACATTGTAGAAACAACTCAACTTTTGAACTTTTGAACTTCATACTTTAAAAATAGTTATGTTACAGGAAGATAAAGATTAACAATCAAAATCTTTAAATCCAAAAATATTTAATGAGAAATATTCAACCCTTTAAGATAATTATTAACTTATTAAGAATTAGAAGATAAATGAGGTAAAAATGCTGGCCAAAAGAATTATACCCTGTCTTGACTGCGATCTTAACGTTCCAAATGGAAGAGTTGTTAAAGGTGTGGAATTCAAACAGATTAGATATGCAGGCGATCCTGTTGAACTTGCAACTCGTTATTATGAAGATGGTGCTGATGAGATAGTATTTTTGGATATTACCGCATCACACGAACGCAGAGAAACTATGGCAGAGGTTATTAAAGCAACAACAGAAAATGTATTTGTGCCTATTTGTGTTGGTGGGGGTATTAGAAAACCTCAAGACTATGTTAACATGCTCAGGGCTGGTGCAGACAAATGTTCAACTAACACCGCAGCCATTCACAACCCGGAACTCATAAATGAAGCTTCAAAGGTTGTTGGTAGTCAGGCTTGTGTAATTGGTATAGATGCCAAACGACGTTACATATCTGATCCATGTGATGTACCTGATAAAATAACAATTGAAACTGAAAAGGGTTATTGTTGGTTTGACTGTAGCATCTATGGAGGTCGTGAATTTACAGGGATAGATGCTATTGCATGGGCTCTTGAATGTCAAGAAAGGGGTGCGGGTGAGATACTTTTAACTAGTATGGACCGGGATGGTACAAAAGAAGGTTATGATCTTGAGCTTACAAGAACAATGAGCGAAAACTTGGACATACCTGTAATTGCATCTGGAGGGGTTGGAAACCCTGAACATATATATGAATCATTTGAAATTGGAAAGGCAGATGCAGCACTAGCTGCAAGTATTTTCCATTTTAATGAATACCCCGTACAAGTAGTTAAAGAATATTTGAAGAAAAAAGGAATATTGGTTAGGGATTGAAAATTTTTTATTTAGATAGTAGTTATTTAAGTCCTATCATTGCCCCATAATTCGAATAAACATTTTCTACTAATTCTCCTGCTTTTGGATTGTTCCAGTCGTGCATCCACTCTGAAACTAACGATTCCAGAGTAATTGGTATGACTCCTGCCTGTATCATTCTTTTTACACCATAATTATGTGCATCCTCAGTAGAATCGCCCCCAGCATCGATTAATCCATAAACATCATATCCTTCTTTAATTGCATGAAGTGCAGTGTATGTAAAGTACACAATAGTGTATATTGTATCATCATCTGAGTAATAGGTATTATCCAAGTCTTCTTCAAGTCGGTCTTTTTTTTATAAACCTATTATATAATTGAAAATATGATTCTGATGATAGTATAAGAAGTGCTGCTGAATTAGCTGAGGAATTACGAGACAATTTAATTCTTATTAAACAATATATATTAATAGTCCATATTGTAAAAATATCAAAGGAAGGTCAATAAATTTTTTTGAGGGGGGGGGTGGAAAGATTTATAGAATAAATAAATTTTCAATAAATGATCATAATTTAATGGTTTTTACAGTTTTAATAACCTTGTTAGGGGTTATTTTTGCTTTGGGTATGGGTAATGTTTCAGCTGCTTCGGGAGATACTATTTATGTTAATGGTAATAGTACTCTGGGAAACGATGATTGGAATGGTGAATCTGCAACATATCAATCAGGCATAATCGGCCCTAAATATTCAATAAAAAACGCAACAGGAACAGTAAACACCAACGGACAAATATACATAGCCCATGAACAATACAAAGGAATAAACAACACACAAATCACCATTGATAAAAACATGACAATTAATGGAGAAAGTCAAACAGACACCATAATAAACGGAACCGGCACCAACTGGATATTCCATATAAACCCTGGAATATATGTTACAATCAACAACCTAACACTAACCAACGCAACCGCACAAGCTTATGGTGGTGCTATCTACAATGAGGGTAATTTGACTGTAAACAACAGCACTTTCACCAGTAACACCGCAGATTATGGTGGTGGTGCTATCTACAATCCTTATGGTACTTTGAATGTAAATAACAGTACTTTCACCAGTAACACCGCATCTTATTTTGGTGCTATCTACAATTCTGGTACTGTGATTGTTAATGACAGTACTTTCACCAGTAACACCGGAAATTGGGGTGGTGCTATCGCCAATGATGGTACTGTGATTGTTAATGACAGTACTTTCACTAGTAACACCGCAAATTATGGTGGTGGTGCTATCCGCAATGAGGGTATTTTGACTGTAAACAACAGCACTTTCACCAGTAACTCTGCACATTCTTATGGTGGTGGTGCTATCTACAATGCTAATTATGCTGTTACTTTGAATGTGAGTTTCTGTCGGATTGTAGGAAACACGCCATATGATATATATTCTGATGGAGCCGGTGGTGTTGATTATAATTGGTGGGGGTCTAATTTTGTTGGATCCGATCCAGTTTCTGCAGGAAGAGTAGCAGGTGGGGCTACTGTTTCTAAGTGGTTAGTTTTAACTACTTCTGCGGATCCGGACACTATTAATACTGGTGAAACCTCAAATATTACAGCTGATCTGTTACATGATCAAGATGGTGTTTACCAAGACCCTGTTGATGGTCATGTTCCTGATGGAATTGTTGTTAACTTTGCAAGCGATGCATTAGGCACAGTTAACCCATTAACCGGTACTATGATTAATGGTGAAGCATCATCCATATTTACAGCAGGTTTAAATCTAGGAATATCTACAATAACATCAACTGTTGATGCAGAAACTGTAAATACAGAAGTTACAATTAACTCAGCTGCACCTCCAATTGTTACCAGCACAAATCCGGTTAACAACGCAGTTAATGTCGCATTGAATAAGGTGATACAGATAACCTTCGACAAAAACATACAACTCGGAATGAACCATTGGATAGAACTCTATGAAACAGGAACCGGAACCACCAAAACATTCACAACAAACATATTAGACAATATATTATCCATAACACCAACCTCACTACTAGCACTAGGAACACAATACTCTGTTATCCTACACTCCAACAGCATCACAAATCTATCCGGAATTGGATTAGCAGCCCCTTATACAACACGATTCACAACAGAGACACCACCAGTTGTTACCAGTACAAGTCCAGTGAACAATGCATTTAACGTCGCATTGAATAAGGTTATACAGATAACCTTCGATAAAGCCATACAACTCGGAACCAATCCATGGATCGAACTCAAAACAAGCAACAGTGGAACAATAGTACCATACACAACAAACATAATAGGAAATGTACTATCAATAACACCTAACTCACTCTTAAATGCAGGAACTAAATACACAGTCATCCTACACTCCAACAGCATAACAGACATGCAAGGAAATGGTTTAAACACACCGTACACAACCATATTCACAACAACCTTACCACCAGTCGTAACAAGCACAAGTCCAATGAACAACGAAGTTAATGTGGCTGTAAATAAGGTGATACAAATCAACTTCAGCAAAGCCATCCAACTCGGAACTAACTCATGGATAGAACTCAAAAATCAATACGGACAAATAAAACCATACACAACCAGTATAAACGGTAACACACTGAATATAACAGCCAACGCAGCATTTGCAAGAGGAACAACCTACACAGTCATACTACATTCAAACAGCGTTACAAGCACAGGCGGAGCAGGACTAACAACACCATACACAACAAAATTCACAACAACCACAACATAAAAAAACAAATAAAATAAGCGAATATTAGAGGATTTAAAAATCCTCACATATTTTTTCTATTTTTTTTATGTAAATAATCGGATATTTAGGATTAAGTTCTAAAAAAAATAAACCTGTTTTCTGATGGTATTCTCTAAATATGGGGGAATAACCCAAAAAAACTAAACAATTAACTTTGAAATACTATTTTGCCTGCATATATTCCATGGTAGACCAGTATTCAAGTAAACCATGGTAAAATAAATTTTTTGTATTCATTTTATGTGAAATTTAGTCACCAAAATACTTGTTTTTACTTAAAAGTCTTTCTATTTGATTGTTATTAAACAATATATATTAATAGTCCATATTGTAAAAATATTAAAGGAGGGTAAATAATTTTTTGTTAAAAAAAACCTTTTTTGGGATGGGGGTGGAAAGATTTATAGGACAATATAAATTTTCTATTGATAACAGAAGGAATTATGATAATTTAATTGTTTTTGCAGTTGTAATAACATTATTAGGGGTTATTTTTGCTTTGGGTATGGGTAATGTTTCAGCTGCTCCGGGAGATACTATTTATGTTAACAATGCCACTGGAAACGACGACTATGATGGAATCAGTGCTACTTGGGTTGGTGGAATGGTTGGACCCAAAGCAACCATACAAAATGGAACCAACACCGTAGACGATAATGGAAGAGTTAATGTCGCCGACGGAACCTATAACGAACATATTACTATCAACAAAAATGTGACTCTCCTAGGACAAAGCCAAATCGGCACCATAATCGATGGAACCGCGAGCGGCCGGCCATTAATTATAACCCCTGGACTTACAGTAAATCTGACTAACTTCACAATACAAAATGGAAATGCTGATAGCGGGGGAGGGATCTACAATGAGGGTACGGTGATTATAAACAACTGTACTATCCGACAAAACATAGCACAAGCATATTATAATGCAATGGGAGGCGCTATCTTCAACCTTGGCACTATAACTCTTAACGATTGCACCATAACGCAGAACACCGCTAATTCGTTCAGTTATAGTGGATCTGGTGGTGCCATCATTAATGCAGGTAGTGTCACTATTAATAGTTGTATCATAACGCAGAACACCGCACAGGGAGGAAGTTCATCTGGGGGTGCTATCTTCAACAATGGTAACGTTCTTGCACATTACAATGTCTTCAATGGCAACACCGCACTTACCGGAGCTGCTATTAGCAACTATTATGGCTACGTAGATGCACAGTATAACTGGTGGGGGTCCAACGTCGATCCCAGCAGCCAATTTTACGGTGTACTCTACAACCCTTGGTTATACATGACCATCAAGGCGACTCCAAATAATATTAACAACGGAGAAACGAGCCAAATTATTGCAAGTTTCAATAATCTTTTTGACGGCACTACGGTGACCGATCTGATTCCAACCATTGGACATATACCCGATGGAATACTTGTAAACTTTTCAAGCGATGCATTAGGCACAGTTAACCCATTAAGTGGGACCACAATTAATGGTATAGCATCAACAACATTCACGGCAGGTTTAAATCCGGGAATATCTACAATAACTTCAAGTGTTGATGCAGCAACTGTAACAACGGGTGTTACAATTAATGAAAATGTGCCACCGTTAGTTACAAGCACAAGTCCAGTTAACAACGCCCTGAATGTAGTGGTGAATAAGGTTATTCAAATAACCTTTGACAGAAACATACAACTCGGAACCAATCCATGGATAGAACTCAAAACAAGCAGCAGTGGAACAGCAGTACCATATACAACAAACATAGTAGGAAATGTACTTTCAATAACACCTAACTCATTACTGGCAGTGGGAACATCGTACTCTGTTATCTTACATTCTAACAGTGTTATAAATCTGGTTGGAATTGGATTAGCAGCTCCTTATACAACACGATTCACAACAGAGACACCACCAGTTGTTACCAGTACAAGTCCAGTGAACAATGCATTTAACGTCGCATTGAATAAGGTTATACAGATAACCTTCGATAAAGCCATACAACTCGGAACCAATCCATGGATCGAACTCAAAACAAGCAACAGTGGAACAATAGTACCATACACAACAAACATAATAGGAAATGTACTATCAATAACACCTAACTCACTCTTAAATGCAGGAACTAAATACACAGTCATCCTACACTCCAACAGCATAACAGACATGCAAGGAAATGGTTTAAACACACCGTACACAACCATATTCACAACAACCTTACCACCAGTCGTAACAAGCACAAGTCCAATGAACAACGAAGTTAATGTGGCTGTAAATAAGGTGATACAAATCAACTTCAGCAAAGCCATCCAACTCGGAACTAACTCATGGATAGAACTCAAAAATCAATACGGACAAATAAAACCATACACAACCAGTATAAACGGTAACACACTGAATATAACAGCCAACGCAGCATTTGCAAGAGGAACAACCTACACAGTCATACTACATTCAAACAGCGTTACAAGCACAGGCGGAGCAGGACTAACAACACCATACACAACAAAATTCACAACAACCACAACATAAAAAAACAAATAAAATAAACGAATATCTATAGAGGATTTAAAAATCCTCACATATTTTTTTCATGTAATAACCGGATATTTAGGATTAAGTTCTAAAAATACAACTGTTTCTGATGGTATTCTCTAAATATGAAGGTATAGCCAAAAAATCTAAACAATTGACTTTGAAATAGACTTTCACAATGAATTAGTATCACTTCCTATATATTTTAATTTAAAGATGTTTTTAGGTGGAGAAGAATTCTGATTTTAATAGACAATGAGCAAAATTTTCACTTGATTTAAAAGAAATATATAGCAACTCATACTAAAACATTTCAAAACTATTGACTTATGTTAAGTATCTAAAGCACATACTCGTCCATAATCCTGATACCACTATCTTATTTCTGTTTGTTTCTTTAACCGCATTAAAAGTTTTATCATCTTCAAATGCATCAAAACTTGGAATTTCCCTTGCAAACACTTCTTGATCGGGAAAAATTTCAGTAATCTCTGGAAACACATCCCCGTTACTATGAGGATTAATCGATGATAAAACAACAGGAACATCAAGAATGCTTGCAGCTTTAGCAGCAAATATAGCAGCATTCTTGATTATTGTCTTATCCCCTGAACTAACACTTTTAATCATGGTTGGCTGATAATCCACCAAAACTAAAACACTATTCAAATCAGTTAATAACTCCAATTTTCCTTCGTTTAAATTCACCAATATAATTCCTCCATAAGATCTAAGAAAGATTCAAAATTTTTACATGATATTGACCTATTATAATATTTAGATTGGAGAAGTAATAAATTTTTGTTACTATAGCCAAATCCAAAATAAGTGGTTAATAGGGTGTTTTCTTTTATGAATTAAATAATTAAGAAAACTAAATATCCTTTTGATAAGAAATATAAATTCATGAAAATACGATGCCCTTGGGTAAATGATGATCCATTGATGATGGAATATCATGACAATGAATGGGGAGTTCCCATTCATAATGACAATCTTCTCTTCGAATTCTTGGTATTAGAAGGTGCACAGGCAGGTTTAAGTTGGAGTACTATACTTAAAAAAAGGGAAAATTATAGATTGGCTTTTGATAATTTCAATCCAGAAAAGGTAGCTGAATATAGCAGCAAAAAAATTAATGAACTGGAAAATAATACATGCATAGTTCGTAATCGTCTCAAAATCCGTTCTACAGTGATTAATGCCAGATTAATTCTTGACATTCAAAAAGAGTTTGGAAGTTTCGATAAATATATATGGAACTTTGTTGAAGGGAAAACAATTCAAAATCATTGGAAAACAATGAGAGATATACCTTCATCAACATTAGAATCGGAACAAATGGGTTTAGATATGAAAAAAAAGGGGTTTCAAATTTGTTGGCCCCACAATCTGTTATGCATTTATGCAAGCTGTAGGAATGGTAAACGATCATGTTGTGGATTGTTTCAGGCATTCTGAGTTGAAACAAAGTTAAATTGGGATGATCTTAATGAAACTTAAAAGATCATTTTACATGCAGGATACAATAGTTGTAGCTAAAGGATTATTAGGCTGCTTTTTAGTCCATAGAACTCTTGAAGGAATAACAAAGGGCAAAATTGTAGAAATAGAAGCTCATATGGGTCCAAATGATAAGGGAGCCCATTCTTATGGAGGTAGGCATACCCCCCGTATGGATCCTCTTTACAATACAGGAGGATATGCATATATTTTCCAACTACATGGGCATAATTACTGTTTTAATGTTGTAACTCAAAAAACAGGAATTCCACAAGCTGTACTTATACGAGGTTTGGAACCTATTCAAGGTTTGGATTTAATGGCAAAACGTAGGAATATTGATATATCAACAGGTTTGAGAAGTAAATTTAAGAATTTGACTAATGGACCTTCAAAATTATGTCAGGCAATGGATATTGATACTTCACTTAACGGGATAGATTTGTGCGGAGATGAACTCTTTATTACATCAGGAAAGACTTTCAATGATGATGAAATCTTGAGTGCTCCAAGGGTAAATATTGATTATGCAGAAGAATATAAAAATAAAAAATGGCGATTTTTTTTGAAAAAAATGAATTTGTAAGTAAATACCCTAAAATATGACATTATCAAATAATTTATGATCAAATGAGGAATAGGTCGGGATCTAAAAAAAATTTATACAATTCATGATATACTCTACTTAAAATTATCAAATAAAAATTTTTCCACTAACCTTATTAATCTTGCAAATCTAAAAAAATTATTAAAATAGAGTTAAAGGGGATTGAAATTGTTAAAACGTAAACATGTTTTTCTTGATGACCAAGTAAAAATCAATAGAGTTGAGAATAAACTAAAAAAATATGAAAAATTCAAGCCTTACGATCAAAAAACAGTCGAAGAAGACTTTCGTTTACATGAAAAACTGGCACAGCTCAGTATTGTTGCAAGTAACTTCATGATGACTGGGCATAGCCCAACCATGGTAATGACTAAAAGAGAAGAAGGAGACGAAGTTTTATTACCAGTAGGTGGAGGACAAAAAGATAGAGCTCGAGAAATTATATCCAAAATTGATTTCAGAAAACTTTATCGTGGCGGAAAGGGTAGAAAAACAGACCCAATCATGATTATTACAGCCATTTGTATGTATGTTATGAGACAGGATAACCCTCGAAGAGGTGACATAAAATATTCAAATGATTTTATTAGGAATGTGGGAGTAACAAAGGACATATATAAACACATTAGCGAAAAACTCGACTCTTACATAAAATCTGGAAATCTGATAAGTAGCTCTATATAGTGATAGCAAAAATAAATGACTATTCTTTTAGATAGCTTTTCTTAATTATTTTTATTAAATTGTAACAACCTATAAATTTCTTCTATTGTTTAGGGTTTAGATATCGTACTTGATCAAATAATAGACTGTTTTTAATAGTTAACTTTGTGAACTAATGTTATTTTATTTCTTTCAAAGTTATTCCAAAAATTTATTCAAAATAACAGTTTAAAATTATTTTATTAATTCTTTGATTTACAGAATTTGACATTTCTTAATTTCTATTTTTTTATTATATTTTAAATTAGGATTATTATGTTTCAGGTTTGATTACTGACTATGGCTATTATATGATTTTTTATGAATTCAAATTAATGAATAGTTATTTGTTTCATATAACATTTTTAATTACAATGAAAAGGATAATTAATGATTGGAAAACATTAATAGATTTCAAAGTTTAAGGAGATGGAAACATGTCACTGGTAATAAACACCACTACCCCCGAGGGAATAGTTCTAGCTGCAGACAGCAGACAAACCTATAGAAATCTTAAAGGTATGGCTCGTATAGGAAGCGATAATGCTTTGAAACTTTTTCAGATCAACAGTAGGATAGGAGTAGGAATAACTGGTCTTGCATTTCTGGAAGAAGATGGAGTACTCAAAAATCTGAGTAAATTTATAGAGGAATTCAAAAGAGAGCCCAATGTCGAAAATATGGATGTTGAAGATGTTGCAATCGAACTCCATCGGATTTTCGATAAAAAATATCAGTGGAAAGAACAGTTAGATCTAGCTGTTGAAAATATTAAAAATGATCTACAAATGAAAGGTTGTGAATTATTAAACATTGAAAAAAATCCATATAACATATCTTTCAGTTTCAAAAACCCTCAAGGAGGATTAGAAGAGGGCTTGGCTGGAGTCGATATGATTGAGTTTTTGGTTGCAGGTTACAACAAAAATGGTTCACACCAAGTTTATGGCTGTTATGTGCCGGGTGAAATACAGAAAAGACGTGATAGTGAAGATAAAAATAATGAATACGGAAGTTCTTGGATAGGACAGGGAGATGTGGTTTCAAGAATTGTTTTAGGGTTCGATGGACGTATAGCTAATATCCAATTTGCTAAGGAAGCCATGTTAATCCAAGGAGAGCCAAATATATTCGAAGAATTAAAGAATCTCGAATATGCTATTCAATGGGGTACCATGACTTTACAGGATGGAATTGATTTCTGCACACTCATGATACAGACCACATCTGCAATGCAAAGATTCTCTGATGGAATCAATGCAGATCCTGGAGACATGCCTGGAGTTGGAGGACCAATCGACGTCGCAGTTATAACACCGGATAATGGATTTGTTTGGATTAACAAAAAAAAGCTTAAATTCGGAGGAAATGAAGTGGAAATTAATTAATGATATTTTTATATTTTCCGAGAGATTACAAGCCACAATGAGCAGTCCGGGTTTTGATAAGAAAGGTTTATAGAACTTCCAAATGCCAATATACGTAACTAACGAGGAAAAAACTATTCAAATACTAATAAATTAGGGTATAAAGGAAAAACAGAATGAAATAAACAAGAAGCAATTGATAATAGTATAATGTTCAACAGTATTTAATATCAGGTTTAGTTAGAATACTGTGATCTCTGGTACGAAATTAAATGCGCAACAGCTATCTTTCTATATAACATCTCTCAAAAGCTTAAACATGGCTATCCTAAAAGATTTTAAATATTTAGCAATTTTCATTTTTCGATTAAAGATATATTAAAATTCAATTTTATATGATCCCTTCTTAATTGCCCCAAAAATATTTTTTATAAAATTTTTAATTAAACATGACAACTTTATAAGTTTTAAAACTGATACTTTTAACGTTAAAGTTTAATTATATATAGTTAACTTTTATTTGAGAATTATTGGAGGGAATTAGTTGAATCATTATAATATTGAAAATAAATTTCCTTATTTAGGTATCCCAACATTTTACAATTATCCCCACAGCAAAGATCTGAATGGAATTGATATGGCAATTGTAGGTGTTCCCTTTGATCATGGGACAACTAACCGGCCAGGTACACGTTTTGGTCCTCGTGCTATCCGTAATGCATCACAAAATTATGGAATTTATTTAGATCCCAAATATGGCGCATATGATACTGAACTTAAAAAACATATAATGGGTGGAGTAAAGGCTGTTGACTATGGAGATGTGCCTATTCTACCTACACATACCCATACAAACATGAGTATGATCAAAGCTACCCTCAAGAATATTGTAGATAAGCATGTTTTTCCTGTTGTCTTCGGTGGAGACCATACTATAACAGCGCCATTGCTAGAAGCATTCGATGTTCCACTTGATGTTGTTCATTTCGATACACATCTTGATTTTGTTGATGGTTCTGAGAACATGAAATTTTCTCATTCAAATCCACTTAAACGAGCCTCAGAGCTAGAAAATGTGAATAATATAACCCAAATTGGAATTCGAGGCTTTACAGATTTTGAATCTAATTATGAGGAGTCATTAAATTATGGTTCAAAAATTATTACTGCTTCAGAAGTTTTCAAAAATGGAACATCTTGGGTTTTAAACCAAATACCAAAATCAGATAACCTTTATGTAACATTTGATATAGACGTTCTTGATCCTTCAATTGCTCCAGGAACAGGAACACCAGAACCTGGTGGTTTGAATTACTTTCAAATGAAAGAATTGCTTATCAATTTATATTTAAAGGGTGAAATTAAAGGTTTAGATATTGTAGAAGTCAATCCTCTTTTTGATGTATCAGAAATGACTTCTCTACTTGCATCAAGGCTTGTATTTGACTTTTTAGGCTCGATATTTTAAGATTTCAACAATTTTATTAAAGTTTATAATTTTTTTTTAAATATTAAATGAATTCAAAAAATTGCAGAAATTTATTAACAAAAAACAAGACATAACACATATGAAAACCCAATTTGTAATTGATTCCGATGAATATAAAGGTCAATTAAACCTTGCTTTAACCATTAAGAGTGGTCAGACTTCACAACCAGCTTGGTTACAAAGAAATGGCTGTTTCATAGAGCTCGTAGAAATAGATGGAATACATTGTCTTATTAAAGCAAAGCAAAAAATTAATGATTTGTATGCTCCTTTGGAAATTATTGCTGAATCGGAAGAAAAAGTTGATGAAGAGTCAGTTAGATCTTGTATAATGAATATATTCGGTTTATATGATGATCTGGATGAATTAAACAATTATTTAAATAAAGATCCTAAATTAGCACCCACTATCGATTTCTGCAGAGGTTTAAGATTATTCAAAGCCCATAATACTTTTGAATGTATAATATCTTCTATATCATCAGCTAATTGTTCTATAATCCGATGGAACAAAGCTATTAAAGATATTAAAAAGAAATGGGGAAATAAATATAATTTTGGGTCTGATACGTTTTACACGTTTCCATCCCCTGCTTATCTTCAAAAAGTACCAGAACATGAATTAGAGGAAATGCAACGGTTAGAAGACACCCTTCCTAAAGACTATGTCTTTGAAAAGAATCTTAAAAGTTGTGGAGTAGGATATAGGGCCAAATTCATAATAAAAACATCAGAAATGATCCAAAATAATATTAATATTAAAAAGTTAGATAAAGAAAGTTATAAAAAAGCATTTGATACCTTGCTTGAACTCCCAGGAGTAGGTCCTAAAGTAGCTGATTGTATTTTATTATATGGTTTTGGATTTAAAATGGCTTTCCCAGTTGATGTATGGATAGGTCGTATAGTTTCAGAATTGTATTTTAATGGAAAAGAAATTAAGCCACCTAAAGCTCGTTTATTTGGAATGCAAAAATTTGGAGATTATGCCGGTTATGTTCAACTCTATATGTTTCATTATGCCCGAAAATCCGGTCTTTTAGAGACTTTAAAGAAATGAAAGCGATTCAGTAATACCAATTATCAAAAATATCTCATAAATTTAGTGTATAAAAAAATGAATTATTAAGTTTTGACAATAATTATATATTCATGACTTTGGTGATTTCATGGCAGGAATATCCGATAACCTTGAAGAATTCCGGGAACTATCAAGAAAGCATTATAAGAATCTTATAGAAGGACTTAAAGATAAATATTGCTGGAAATGTCCAATGCGCACCAACAGTTCAGAAGCTTTTTGCAGAGAAGTGGATAGTTGGATTAGATTATCAGTTGCCTTTGAAATGGGAATTTATGACCATATGAGAGATATGGGAATGCCTAACAACTGTCTAGAAGTAATTGCTTCCAAAATTCTTGAAAAAAAGATGAACTCTAATTATCTATCTCCTAAATTCCAGAAGCTTATTATTTTAAAGATTGAAGAAAACATGGAACATGGAATAAATTCCGGGGACTTCCTCCTTGTCAATGAAACCCCTAAAACTGTTAAAAAAGGAGATATAGTATTATTACCTCGCGCATGTCCTTTATCATTAATTTGGTTTTCAAAAACCAATTATATTAATAAAATGCCACTTAAGGTCTTTAAAATTGTAAAAGTACATCAAAAAGCAGGAGTAAAATATATAACTACCGATAATGATCTTGAAATACCCATAGAATATGTTTATGGTTTAATCATTAAGGTAATTAACAATAAAGATCCTATTTTTACTGAACTCCACCTAAAGGACATTTAAAAATTAATAAATATATTATACAAATTTTAAATACATTAAAACGTACCCAATTGCATATATAACTGCTATTGCAATTAATATTAGTCCTATTTTACCATTGTCTATTTTATAGTATTGATATGCTCCAAAAATAACTATGAGGATGGCAACTACACTTGAAAG
The DNA here is from genome assembly GCF_019931065.1 of Methanobacterium spitsbergense. Taxonomy (NCBI): domain Archaea; kingdom Methanobacteriati; phylum Methanobacteriota; class Methanobacteria; order Methanobacteriales; family Methanobacteriaceae; genus Methanobacterium; species Methanobacterium spitsbergense. The sequence goes on from NZ_JAIOUQ010000003.1 coordinate 380,578, forward strand.
TGCATTATCGAAACTAGTACTATTTATTGTATAAGTGCTTAAGAGTACTCCAACTACCATTAAAAGAGCATTTGTCTGCTTATATGAACCTACTAATCTATCTATATCGTTTTTTTCTTCCATTATTTAACCTCATCTTAAGTAGTAATGTATCATTAAAAATTGTAATAATTCATCAGAATATTTCTTAATTAGAGATATAATGTAATAAACTAATTCATTCATAGAAAATTCTTAATTTTAATCTATAGATTATTACAAAGATAATTATAGCTCTGCTATATTCAATTGAATCATAATAAGAAATATTAATTAAGAATAGAATAAATAAACTTATGTAAGGTGGGTGTGTTAATAATGGGAGATGAGAAAGATAAGCAAGAACTACCGGATTATGGAATGGGTTCAGGAATAAGAATAGAAAACAACGATATTATTTCTCTAAAAACTAGGATTGATAGTATTTTACCTAACTCATCCCTTAAGGAAATTTCCGACATAGTTATGGAAGAAACTAAACGTCTGACTAACAGTGGAAACTGTTATGTTGCTTATGTTGATCCTTCCAACAAAGATAGTGTTGGAATATCATTTTCTCACATGACCGAAAGTTGTCAAATGTATGCAAATCGGGGTGAGGCACGTTTTCAGATAAGGAAAGATGGTACATATGGAGGACTCTTAGGTTATTCTCTGGACACTGGTGAATCCTTTTATATTCATAATCCAGAAGTTCATCCTGCAGCCCATGGTCTTCCAGAAGGCCATGTTCCAGTATCACAATTTTTATCTGTTCCTGTTATGTACGATGGTGAAATACTAGGCCAAATCGTACTTGGAAATCCTGAAAATGACTACACAGCGAAAGATGTTGATTTAACTGATGCTGTGGCCGATATATATGCAATTGCACTTAAAAAATTGTTGTACTGAATCAAAAAATATGAATGATATGGCTGTTAGCCATATATCCAAATTTATTTTATAATGTATATGTGTCCTTCAATAACTTTTCCATTTGGAGAAACATACTTCATGTGTACTGAAGCACCTTTTTTACCTTCAAATGTAAAAATATCAACTCCACCTGAACCACATATAATTGGATTATCCGGAATATATTTCTTACTAACCAATTTTACTTTAGAATGGTTGTATTCTGCTACCCAATGATATCCAGTTGATGGATTGCATGGTAAACTAACAGTTAAATAATGGCCATGACTATTTAAACCTGTCATGTCTACACTGGTATTTTTATCTGTAGATGTACTTGCAAAAGACCCGGAGATCATTGCGAAACATATAAATACTGCAAATATTGCTACAATTTTTTTCAAATTACCACCTCGAATAGTACATGTAAAAGTTTTAATATTTATATATAATGGTATTATTAACTTTTTTTGATAATGTAATAAAAATATCTTCTTATTGATGAGATTCCAGAGTAAAAAAAAAAAAATATTAAGATTTTTAAGGAATAATCCTATTCCTCTATAACTGTAACCTTGTTCATCACGTCATTAGGCTGAATCTTATTGACAACATCCATGCCTTTAACAACTTTACCGAATACCGTATGAACACCATCTAGATGGGGTTGAGGGCTATGTGTTATAAAGAATTGACTTCCACCAGTGTCTTTACCGGCATGAGCCATTGAAAGTGCCCCAGTTCCATGTTTGTGTTCATTTATCTCACATTTTATAGTATAACCTGGTCCTCCAGTTCCATTACCCTTTGGACATCCTCCCTGTATTACAAAGTTAGGTAAAACTCTGTGGAATGTTAATCCATTATAAAAGCCATCTTTTGCAAGTTTTTCAAAGTTTGCAACGGTATTAGGAGCTTCTTTATCGAATAAAGTAAGTTCTATATTTCCTTTATCTGTTTCAATTATTGCCTTTTTCATATTTTCACCATTTTATAATTTTAAAGAGTGTTAGAAATTTCTATTTCTCATTCTTAATCAAGTCTTTCATTTGATAAAAACGTTTAATAAACCATGAAATCCAAATAATAACATTGATATTCGAGGCATGTTTCACTAAAAATGGTTTTTATTATCCAAAATGAGCATGGAATATTAAAATTGTAAATAAATATTAAAATTAAGGTGATTTTATGAATACAAAAGAAATTATGAATTTAGATTCAAAATACGTTATGCAAACATACGGTCGTCAACCATTGGCACTTGTTAAGGGAAAGGGGTCTACTGTTTGGGATGCTGAGGGAAAATCTTATGTTGACTGTGTTGCAGGAATTGCTGTAAACAATGTTGGTCATTCAAATCCAAAGGTAGCAGAAGCAATCTGCGAACAGGCCAAAAATTTAATTCATACCTCAAATCTTTATTATACGGAGCAACAGGTTACACTTGCAAAATTACTTGCTGAAATTTCATCCCACCAGAAATCTTTCTTCTGTAATAGTGGAGCTGAAGCAAATGAGGGGGCAATTAAACTTGCTCGAAAGCATACTGGAAAGGGAGAAATAATAACCATGGAAAACTCATTCCATGGAAGGACAATTACAACTATAACAGCAACAGGTCAAAAAAAATATCAAAAAGGATTTGAACCTCTAACACCGGGTTTTAAGTATGTTCCTTATTGTGATGTTGAAGCCGTATCAGATACAATCGGTAGTGAAACTGCTGCAGTCCTTGTTGAGCCTATTCAAGGAGAAGGTGGAGTTATAATACCTCAAAATGATTATCTAAAGAATTTGAAAGAAGTCTGTCATGACAAGGATGTTTTATTAATATTCGATGAAGTTCAAACAGGTTTTGGACGTACTGGAGAAATGTTTGCTTCACAAAGTTTTGGAGTAACACCAGATATTACAACAGTAGCTAAGGCCATTGCAGGAGGATTTCCAATGGGTGCAGTGTTAGCTAATGAAGTAGGCGATACATTTGAACCAGGAGATCATGCCGCAACCTTTGGTGGAAGTCCTCTTGCATGTGCAGCGGCAAAAGCATCCATAAACTTTATATTGGAAGAAAAACTCCTTGAAAAATCTAAGGAAAACGGATCATACTTCCTGAATAAACTCAATATAATTAAAGAAAATAATGAGATTGTGAAGGATGTACGTGGAATGGGATTGATGATAGGAATGGAACTAGATGTTGAATGTGCAAAACTTGTGGATGATATGCGTGAAAGAGGCATAATTATAAATTGTGCAGCCGGAAATGTACTGAGATTCGTACCACCCCTCGTGATCACTAAAAACCAAATAAACTTAGTTTCAAGTGCATTAGAGGATGCTCTAGGTAAATTTTCCTAAATAAATAAATTTTTTTTTAAATTAGTCAAATAGTATTCTATCAAAAACTTTATTCTTAATCATCTTACTAGTCAATATACCCATCACTGAAAGAAAAGCCATTAAAAGCTTAGAAATATCCCCAATGTAACAACCAAGTGCAGTCCTGTTGTTAGATTGTATGCTTCTAATGGTAGAAGGTTGTTGAGTTGAAGTGTTGTTGAACTAGTGGTTGTACTTATTAATATACCAGCATAACATACAGCAAAAACCATTCCAAGGTTTCTCATTGTAACTAATATACCGGATGCAACTCCGGCCTGACCATCTGGTATTTTGGCCATTATAGCCCTATTGGTTGGTGATTGGAAAATTGCAGTTCCAACACCAAAGATTGCTAAACTAATGAATACATTTATTTCAGTAGAAAAAGCAGTGAGTTGTAACATAGAATAAAAAGCAAAAGCACATATCAAAGCCCCAATGAAAGATAAAGGTCTAGAACCAAATTTATCCGAAATTATGCCACTTAAAGGGGCAAGAAACATCATTAATAGAGGTACAGCTGTAAGTACTAATCCAGTAGTATTTGGTGATAATTTTAAAACCTTCTGTAGGTAAAATGGCATAACAAATATGAGCATATACATACAAACATAATTCAAATGAAGGCTAAGGTTATAAGCAGAGAAACTAATGTTTTTAAAGAGCGATAAATCTAAAATAGGATTATCTGTTCGGTTTTCCCACAATATAAATATAATTACCATCGATATGGAAAATATCGCCAGAACAATTGTTTTCATATCTATGGGATTCGACATTATGTAATTCAAAAGAAAAACTAGTGAAAATAGCGCTAAAAACTGAGTGAAAGTACCAATAATATCCCATTTTACCTTCTTGGATTCTTCCATTTCGAATATTCTGTAGCAAATAATAAAGCTCAAAATTCCCGGAAGAATTTTTACTAGAAATATAGATCTCCAACCCCATAACCGTCCAAAATTCCCCTTATTGCTGGACCTAATGCAAGACCCCCTGCAATTGCCACAGCATATATTCCCTATGCTTGTCCAAGCATTGGTAATGGGAATGACTTTTTAACAATTCCAAGTGATACGGAAACCATCATAGCAGCTGTGAATCCTTGTATAACCCTAAAAAGTATTAATAAGAGAATAGATGGTGCGAAACTACAAAGAATAGATGCAAATATAAAACCAATTAGACCAGTTAAATACAGTTTTTCATGGCCCCAATAGTCTCCAAATTTACCAAAAAAGAGTACGAATGCTAGTAAAGTAATTAAATAACTTGTTAATACCCATTCAGATGTTGTTACTGTAACCCTAAAAAATTCTGTAATAGTAGGAAGTGAAACATTTACTATACTTGCATTTATAGGTACCATAATGGTGCCAAGAGCTACTGCAAATAGAATTCGCCAGCTTTTATTAATAGAACTGCTCAAACCCATACACTTCCTTAAAAATGCTAGAATTATTATATTCTAAATTTAAGCAAATTCTTGTAAGTCATCAGTTAATCTAAACATTTCAAATATAAAATTGAGAAATATTTACTTTTATATCATTGTATAATCTATAATACTCCTTGACTAATATTTGAAATCGATTGAATAAAAATTTACTTATGTTGTATGGTGTAAATTTTTTATATGATAAGATGTAGAAATTTAACATTCACTTTATTTTCTTGTTTTGGAGGATAATTACATGGATTTTAATTTAGAAACAAATGAAAAAGGAAATCTAACCATGGGTGGAATAGATGTGCATGAGTTAGCAGATCAATACCAAACACCATTATATGTTATAGAAGAAGATAGGATAAAAAGTAATTATAAAAGACTTTATAATGCATTTTCAAGTCATTATAATGATTTCAAGATGTATTATGCATGTAAAGCTAACACAAATCTTTCAATTATGAGAATATTAGAAAAAGAAGGAAGTGGAATAGATGCTGTCTCTCCTGGAGAGATTTATACATCGTTACTAGCAGGATTCGATCCTTCCAAAATTCTTTACACTGGAAACAACGTCACAGATAACGAACTTAAATTTGCAGTAGAATCTGGTGTAAAGATTAATCTCGACTCCATTTCACAGCTTAAAAGGCTTTCAAATATCCCTGAGGCTCAAGGAATGGATATATCATTCCGTGTAAACCCTATGGTCGGAGCAGGACACCACGATCATTGCATTACTGGTGGACCCCTTAGTAAGTTCGGTATAATGGAAGAAGAAGCTGTTGAAGTATATAAAATGGCCAAAAATCTTGGATTCAATCCTGTTGGAATTCATACACATATAGGATCAGGAATACTCGATCCAGAACCATTCAAACTTGCAGTAAACGTATTAATGGATATTGCAGGGAAATTAAGTGAATATGCTGATGTTGTATTTGATTTCATTGATTTTGGTGGGGGTATTGGAATACCATACACTCCTGAAGAATCAGTATTAGACGTTAATGACTTTGGTGAAAAAATTACTGACTTATATAAGGACAAATTAGATGAATATGGGCTTGGTAAACCAACAATGTGCATAGAACCTGGTAGATATATAGTTGGTGATGCAGCTGTTCTTTTAACCAGAGTAAACACAATTAAACAAAGTTATCGTAAGTTTGCAGGAGTAGATGCAGGTTTTAACACATTATTAAGACCTACAATGTATGGATCTTATCATCATATAGTTGTTGCTGATAAACCATTTGCAGAATCTGTACAAAAAATAGACATAGCAGGAGATGTCTGTGAATCAGGAGACCTTTTTGCACGAGATAGATCAATGCCTAATGTTGGAGAAGGAGATATTTTAGCCATTCTTAATGCAGGTGCATATTCATTTTCTATGGCATCTCAATATAACAGCAGACCAAGACCAGCCGAAATATTAGTTTCTAATGGCCAATCAGATATAATACGAGAAAGAGAAACATTTTCAGATGTTTTAGCAAAACAGAATGTGCCAATGAGGTTATTGAGATGAGTGAAAAAACTTTAGTTACTTTCTCAAAAATGCACGGACTTGGAAATGACTACATAGTCATTGATGAATCTAATAAGATAATAATTCCAGAAGAGAAAAAACCTGAAATTGTTGAGGAAATCTGTAGAAGAGGATTCTCTGTTGGTGCTGATGGTGTAATATTTGTTACGCCAGCAAGCTCTGATATTACAGATATAAGATTTAGAATATTCAATTCTGATGGCAGTGAAGCTGAAATGTGCGGCAATGGAATAAGATGCTTTGTGAAATATGTCTATGAGAATGATATTTTTCATAATAACCAAATGCTTGTTGAAACATTGGGTGGAATTAAAGAAGTTGAATTAGATGTCGAAGGTGAAGAAGTAAGAGCATCAACCGTAGATATGGGTATACCTACTTTCAAAACCACCGATATTCCAATGATAAGTGATAAAGATGAATTTTTAGATTCAGAACTCATTGTAAATGGTAAACCTGTAAAGATCACAGCCGTAAATGTTGGCAATCCACATGCAGTAATATTTACAGATAATATACAAGATATAAAATTGAATGAAATAGGGCCTTTAATTGAAAATCATCCGGCATTTCCCCAAAAAACCAATGTTCACTTTGTAAACATCATAAATAGAAATGAAATAGAAATGATTACTTGGGAGAGAGGAGCAGGTTTTACATTTGCATGTGGTACAGGAGCTACTTCTTGTGTTATGGCAGGTTTTAAACTTGGAATACTTGATGAAGAAGTTGAAGTCCATCTTCCTGGTGGAGAGCTTCTAATTATAGTTTACGAAGTGGATAACGAAGTTAGGGTATTTATGGAAGGGGAATCTGTACTTGTATTTGATGGTGTGATGGAAATAGAGATTTGAGTTTAGATAATATCTAAAATTCCATTCTTTATTGAATATTTTTTTTAATTTAATATCAGAATTGATCCCTTCCAAGTGGGCATGCAAGTGAAGAGTGTACATACCCACTTGGAACTTGATTTCTGTTGAAATCAAGAGATGGCCCTGTAGAGGTATTTGGGGGGGGTGTAAAAACAGATTGCACAAGAATTTGAATTCCAGCACAAACCATCTGGGAAATGTCAATTTTTTGTGTACAATGAATTTAAATGATTATTATTACTATTTCAACTAATGATAATAATATTATGCATATCATCATATATAAAATTATTACCATATTTGTATAAAAAATTCTAAATTAAAAATAGATTGAATTCAAAAGAAAAATTGAAATAATTATGCCTATTGTTTGGTGATCGCTAGCATGATTATTTTGTACTGAAGATACATTCTCTTCTTAATTTAAGGAGTTCTTTCTTTTTATTCTTAAGATCTCCTACTTCTTCAAGGATATCTGGTAACTTGGTCTGTATGCACTTCACTGTATCATCATTATGTATCCATTCACAGTCTTCACAACCCCATACACCTTTGTCTTTAATCCATTTCCCACCAGTAGAACCTTCCCCACAAGGATAAAATGGGCAATAACAGAATGTGCAGCTTTGATGGTTTTTGTGGCAGGGATAGTACTCACAATCTCTGTTTGGACCAACATTAATATTTCCTTCAAGATAGTTCTCATAAAATTCTCTTGATAGAGGGTGAATGGGATAAGAAACTTTGTAGCCCCTTGGTGTAATCATATATCCATCTTGAATATAAGTCATTGAATTTCCTATTATTAAGGTGGTAGACATGTTGATTTCAATTTCTGAAAGTTTATCAAGTGTTGTGATTGATACATCAACTCCAAAATCTTTACTCTTGACAATTCCAACAAGTGTTTCAGGTTTTTTAGTTTCGAGCATGATTTTTATCGACTCTTCAAAGGGCTTGGTTCGTGTTTTACTTAATGGATTGTAAATAGCCATTACAAAATCTGCTTTACATGCTGCTCTAACCTTTCTTTTTATCTCAGATAAAGGTGTTAATATGTCACTGAAACTTATAACTGCAAAATCGTGCAGTGGTGCTCCTAATTTGCCTGCCGAAAAGGTTGCAGCAGTAACACCAGGAATGACTTCTACATCAACATCAGAATATTTGCTTATAATCTGGAATAGAACATTTCCCATTCCAAAAACGCCAGGATCTCCAGAACTCACAAGTGCTACTTTTTTACCTTCTTGGGACATTTTTATTGCAAGTTCTGCACGTTTTATTTCATCACCCATTCCTTTTAATATAACCTCTTTCCCAATAGTAAGGTCTTCAATATTTTTAATGTAAGATTTATAGGTAATAATAACGTCTGCAGCTTTAATAGCATTTATTGCTTTTATGGTTATGTCTTCACTAGAAGGTCCTATCCCAATAACACTAATCATTTCTTCACCTGTTATAATAAAATATTCTAAATCTCAAATATTTCGCTTGGTAAAATTAAAAAAAAGTTTAAGGTTTTTAAGTACCATTTGTATTCCCATAGAGTTTTCTTGATGAGGTTATCTGAATGGTGGTAACATCAATTGTTATTCCTCCATTTTTAAGTGTGCCCATTGCAGATGCAGTTAAACTGTAAGTTTCATTCGCACTTATAACAATCTGACCTCCAGAACTGTTTCCACCAGAAATAGCGTCTTTATATCCTATCACTGTGATGTTAACTGGTATTATAGTTTCTTTAGAATTTCCTGATATTTGCGCTGATAATGTCTGAAGATTTATACCATCCAGACCTGCCTGAGTTTTCAATGCAGCTGCAACTTCGTCAGGATTATTAATTTTTTTGTTTGATTGGGAACTAAGAATATTTGAACCTGAACCAAAGCTTAATAGAGAAGTAATCTCGTCAATTTGCATTCCAATAAGTTTTCCCACATCTGGAGGTTGGGATGTTACAATAGTGTAAGAGCTTATAAGGCCTGCTTCGAAGAAAACAGCGAAAAATATAATGAATAATATGATCTTCATGATTCTTGACAAATATACCACCTTCAAATTTTTCTGGATCAGTAATTGGATTAACTATTATATTAAGATTATAAATATAATTTGAATACTGTTATTTGAACATTATGTAAGAAAAATATTTCCATGGGATCTTATGACTGATGATATAATTTTAAAATTCACAAACGCCGATCTTCTGATAGATGATTCAGCATATAAAAAAATAGTAGAGCAAGAACATTCTAATCAGATTGTAGATTCATTAATAAAAGATCTATCAGGTTCCAATGATAATTTGATTTTTTTAACAGAACCTATTGTAGATCAATACATTCAGAAATATTTATCAAAGTATGATCCACAAAATTATGCCAATCAAGATTCTGATATCATTGAAGAGATGTATAATGAAATTAATAATAATAAAACCCCCCGAAATAAGCTATTAGATGTTCCTTTTGATTTCCATGTGATCCAGGATGCAACCAAAAAATCGTATACTAATGGAGAAATAAAAGACTTTTCAGCTTATTTCAACAACAGATTCCAGAAAATAAAGGCTATGTTAATTAAAAAACCAGGCCTTAAAGATAGTTATCCTATGAAAGATGTGGGTGTTCGTGATGATGTTGTAAATGTTATTGGAATGGTAAATGATATTAGAAATACTAAAAATAACCACAAGATAATGGAAATTGAAGATGAGACTGGTTCCATCACTGTTCTTATACATAATGAAAATCATTCTCTCTTTGAATTGGCTGAAAGTGTTGTAAAAGATGAAGTGATTGGTGTTATTGGTAGTAAAAAGGGTACCCTTGTAATTGCATCGGATATCATTCATCCAAGTGTTCCTAGGATAGATGAGAAGAAAATGGATTTTTCAGCTGTTTTTATTTCAGATATCCATATAGGAAGTTCAACATTTCTAGAAGACGCTTTTAAAAGATTTGTAAAGTGGATAAATGGTGATTTTGGAGATGAAGAACAGAGAAAAATAGCAAATGATGTACGTTACCTTGTTGTTGCAGGGGATGTTGTGGATGGAATTGGAGTTTACCCGCATCAAGAAGAAGAACTTACTATAAAAAACATTTACGAACAATATGAAGAAGCAGCAAGACTATTAGGGGACATTAATGATATTAAAATAATTATTGCTCCTGGAAACCACGATGCATCAAGATTAGCTGAACCACAACCTGCAATTCCAGAAAATTATGCAGCTGACTTATACAAAATTAAAAATGCTGAATTTGTAAGTAACCCATCTCTTGTAAGCCTTGATGGATTAAAAACTCTGATATATCACGGAAGAAGTTTTGATGATCTTGCAATGACCATAAATGGATTATCTCATCAAAATTCAGACTTGATAATGAGAGAACTTATTGAAAAACGACATTTAGCACCTATATATGGTGAAAGAACACCTCTTGCATCGGAATTTGAAGATCATTTGGTAATTGATGAAATCCCTGATATATTCCATACTGGTCATGTACATATTAACGCCTACAAAAAACATAAAGGAATTCATATGATAAATTCTGGAACTTTTCAGTCTCAAACAGAATTCCAGAAAATATATAATATAATGCCAACTTGTGCAGAAGTACCTGTTCTTAATAAGGGAGCGTTTAAAATACTCAAATTTACATAAATTAGAATATTTATTTTTAAACAATTAAAAATTATAATTATACTGTTCTAATTCAAGGAGGATTTAATATACAAAAAAACGAAATAATTAAGAAAATTGTAACAGTATCACACTACCTATATGAGAAGGGTCTTGTACCAGGTAAATCCGGAAATATCAGTATGAAATTCAAAAAGGATGAATTTGAAAGGGTTGCTGTTACACCAAGTGGATTTTCACTCAAATCTATTGTTGAAAAGGATGTAGTAATCATTGATATGGATGGAAATTTAGTATACAATTCAAACAAGAAACCTACTTCAGAAATGCTAATGCATCTTAACATATATAAAGAACGGAATGATATTAATTCAGTTGTTCATACACACTCCCCAATTGCTACAGGATTTGCATTTGCTGAAGAAAACATAAATAGATTGGAAGGTTTTGGACCAATTGAAGAAAAATTTGTCCAATTTGTGGATTATTATCCACCAGGGAGTATAGAGCTTGCAGAAGCTGTTTCAAAAGAATTGAAAAATCAAGATATTGTTGTTTTAAAAAAGCATGGGGTTGTTGCTCTTGGAAAAAATTTGGAGGAAGCAACTCTTCTTTCTGAATTTATTGAAGAAAGCGCCAAAATACAATTTGTAAAAAGTTCTTTAATGGCGAATAGACTCTAATTCACTTAAAACATTCCAAATAAGTGTTCTGGCATGTATTGGAATATTGGGATCATTACTTATCTCATCTAATATTGAGATCACTGTACTAGCCCGTACAGTTGGATCTTCATCATCCTTTGATAATAAATCCTTTGATTCTTCAGCAGCCCTTCTAATATTTCTTGGAACGCTTGTATCTTCTGTAATATGTTGTAAAATTTGATTACACCGATCAAATGCATCTTGACTCATAATATGGCCTCCATTTTTAACTTAAATTTACCCTTAAATATTAATAGATTACTATAAGAGTTATATCCAAATGTTTTTATATCTTCTGATTAAAAAGCTTTTGGCTTGTAAAACTTTTGTTGCACTTTAACTGATAATTCAATATTTAACTTTTAGATACTGCTATAGCAACTGTGACACCATTGTAGGGTGTTTTTCTGAAAATAAGAATAGAATCATTACCTGCTGCAATTAATGATGATGGTTCACACACACCTCCAACACCAAATTTGTTCTTTACAAAATTTGAATCATTTAAATCAGGATTTTTGAAATTTTTTATTGATTTTTCAGAAATTATTTCTAGGGGAATGTTAAGTTCTTTTGTAGCATCAATAATTCCATTCTCATTTTGCTTCATCTGACCTGTAGCAATTGAATCAATACGTTCTAATGGTAAATCGAGTACATTCATGGCATTATTAATAGCATCAATAACAACTGAACAAGCGACATCTTTTCTAGAACCTATTCCCACAACCAACTTTTTTGGCTTTAAATTCATTGTAATTGAATTTTTCGAGATGGTTATGGTATCAGATGTTGTTGAACTTTTATAGTATGATTTTTTGACATCTAAATCTTCCCATATATAATTTAATTTAGGATTAAAAGCTATTTCTACCCGTTCATCATTTATCAGCCCTGAATTTATATATTTTATTTTTGAAATATCATTAATTTTTAGATAATATCTCCTTGAAAGGCTATCTATCCCTAATTTATTATTAATATCTGTTGAAGTGGTTATAATTGGTTCTGCATCAATTATATCGGCAATTTTTATTGAAAAATCATTTGCACCACCTAAATGTCCAGAAATAAGACTAATTACATGTTTACCCATTTCATCTATTACTAACACTGCAGGATCTTCATTTTTATTCTTAATTAATGCACAAATGTTTCTTATCATGATTCCTGTAGCCATAACTCCTATTATACAATCGTAGGAATTGAATATATTGTATAAAGTCTCCTTAATATTTTTATGAAACATATCAACTTTAATAACACTTGGATCTTCTTCGAGTATGGTATGAATATTCTTTACAATAATTCGACCATTTTTTGTGACACTAAGTAGAGCTATTTTCATTCTTTATCATCCAAATTTATCATTTAAATTTTTATGCATTTATCAGTTTTATTATTAGTATAGTAAAATCCACTTTGTATTAATTTATTAATAGAATAAATTAAAATATTTCATGACATTATGAAAATAGTGAATATAATAAATAAAAATGATGATAATATTAAGAAAATTATTATTGTTATCTTAGTAAGTTGAATTGCTTTAAGAATTGTTTCAGATGTTAAAGGATTGATATTATCACCAAGTTCATAATAACCTGGTTTTTTCAATTGTATACCAAGTGCTCCTGCAGTAGCAGCCATTGGATATCCAGAATTAGGACTTGGAGTTTTTTTTGCATCTCTCATCATAATTTTGTAAGCATTTTTCCAGTTAAGTTTCAAGAAAAATGATGCAATTATTACAAGCCAACCAGTGATCCTAGCTGGAAAATAATTCAGAATATCATCTAATTTAGCTGGAAACCAACCAATATTTATATTTTCAGGGTTTTTATACCCTACCATGGCATCTAAAGTGTTAACAACCCTGTAGAATACTGCACCTAAAACACCAAATAAAAATGCGTATATCAAAGGAGAAATAATGGAGTCTGTGATATTTTCAGTTAAAGTTTCAATATCTGCAGAAATTAACTCAGTTTTAGAAAGTTTCGAAGTATCTCTACTCACTAGATAAGACAGGGAGTGTCGTGCTTTGACCAAACTAATATCAATATCTTTTTTAATCAATTTTACAGAATCAAATAGTGATTTAATTGCAAAGGTGGTAGAGAGAAGTATTGCTGAGATTAATACATATAAATAGGGATTATAAGTTGAAATTTTCAATATAGTTCCGAATATGGAAATAAAAATAAATAAAGTTGTAATAGTAAGTACAACGCCTGATATTTTATTATTATATTTCGTAAGTATATTTTTTAGTATGTTGATTAATTCTCCCATCAGAACAACAGGATGAATTTTTGATGGAGGTTCTCCTAGTATAATGTCAATAATTACTGCAATTAAAATAATTGTTAATATGTCCATATTACGCTCCAATATTACAATATCATTTATATCCTAAATTCTGTTAATAATGATAGTTTAAATAATTTTTTGATAAATTTTTTAGATGAATTTTTTAAATCGCAAATTTTATGTCATGTATTAGATTTATAATTTTTATTTTTAAAAATTATCAGGCAGAGGTGCATTTCATGTGTAAATTAAATTATTATCTTAAAAATTTTGATAATACAGCTAAAATCTATCGATTATTAGATATTTATCATTGTTCTAATGAAAAAATATGTTATTTATTTGAATTTAATGATTATCATTTTATTTTAATATTATTTTGTACTAACAAAGAATATAATTTGAGAATGAGGGGTATATTGCAAGTGTAAAATGAATTTTATTTGGTTTAAAATAAGGTGAGAGGTACATTGCAAGTGTAAAAAAAAATAGATAATAAAAAAATTTAAAATGATGTTTTTAAAAAATTTTTAAAGTAAAATTTCAAGTGTATAAATTTTTTAAAATGAACAATTTTTCATTGAATTTATAATTATTTAATATAATAATAAATTTTATTTGGATTTTTATAACTATTATATTTGTTTTTAAAAAAAATGTTTTAAGTAGCTATATCAACAATTGGAGATAAATAAATAGTTTAATTTGGGATTTATCCTTTTTTAATGATTTATATTTAATTTTTAATTATATTATTTTTCTTTTTAATTATACTGAAATTTAATATTATTTAATACTATATAAATATATCTATAAATTTCTAATAATACTAAATTATCTTATTATTCATTTTTTATAAAAAAAACAATTAATATCAATTATATTAGCAATACAATACTTTTATAATATTATATAAATTAAATAAGGATTAATTAGATTATTTAAAGGAAAATAACACTTTATATTTAAAAAAATGTGAAATTTTCTTTAAAAAAATTATATTATTGTATTTTTTCATTCTAAAATTAAAATTTTGGAAAATTCAATATAATTTATTTTTTTCATTTGTGTATTTTTTTCAAGTAAATATATGAAATTAAAAAAAGTGGAAAAGATAATACGAAAACTTTAATACTCACAATTTACTGATTAATATTTACACTTGAAATGTACCTTTCACCCAAAAAATATTGATCACACTTTGATGTTTACACTTGAAATCTACCTCTCAGTATCGCATGAATATTTATTTCATGTTTTTTACACTTGAAATGTATCTCAACTATGTTGAATACGGAATATTTGCATGATTTTTTACACTTGAAATGCACCTCTCTTTCATGCAAAATAAATATTTCAAAATAAAAATCCATTCATTTAATCCCATATTTGAAATTAATAATGGAAAATTTAACGATAATAAACCTGTTTACTATATTAAATCTTTATTAAAAGGGAATAGTGATATTAATGAATATATTTGAAGAATTGGGAGAAAAAAAGACTGTTTTTAAATGCAAAAAATACTTAGATCATAGATTTCTTCCAGAAAAATTACCTCACAGAGAAGAGCAAATTAAATCAGTAGCAAAATACTGGATTGAAGCTTTGAGCAGTGTTACACCTCCTGATGTTACAATATATGGTAAAACAGGAACAGGAAAAACAGCAGTTGCCAAATTTGCAAGAAAACAATTAGAACAAATCTCCAAAGAGAAAAAGGTAAATGTTAGGGTAGAATATATTAGGTGCACAGATTACACTACTGAATATCAAGTTATAGCCCGTTTATGCCAACAAATGGGACAAGATGTTCCTTATAGAGGTTGGACCAAAGCTGAAGTGATTAATGCTTTTCGTAATCTTTTTAAGAAAAATGTGTTTGGAAAAGATCTTATCTTGATTATAATTCTTGATGAAGTTGATATTTTATTAAAAAATGATGGTGATGGCCTTCTTTACACTTTAACCCGGACAGATAATGTTTCTATTGCTTCCATAAGTAACTTTGTAGATTTTAAACAGTTTATTAAACCCCGGGTGAGAAGTAGTCTTCGAGATCGAGAAATTGTGTTTCCACCATACAATGCTCAACAACTAGTTGATATTCTGCAAGAAAGATCGGAAATGTCATTCAAAGAAGGAGTTCTCAATAATGATGTTATACCATTATGTGCAGCTCTTGCTGCCAAAGAAGAAGGAGATGCAAGATATGCATTGGATCTACTCCGTACATCCGGTGAACTTGCAGATGAAAGAGCTTCTGAAACTGTTTTTGAAAATTATGTTCGTGAAGCCAAGGACTATATAGAACACAACAAAGTCACAGATATTGTGATGACACTTCCAAGCCAGCAACAGAAAGTTTTAGAGTCAATTCTTTATTTAACTAAGGAAAAAGAAGAAATAACTTCTGGAAGACTGTATGAAGTTTATAAAGAGTTTTCTAAGGGTGATTCAGTATCATACAGAAGAATATTTGACTTTATAAATGAACTGGAAATGCTCGGTCTAATATCAACAAAAACAATATCTAGAGGCAGGGGAAAAGGTAGAACAAATATAATTGATCTTCAATGTGAAATGGGGCTTCTGGAAGATGCAATATGGAATGGTTGAAAATATGCTAATTTTTTAAAGTTTTATATACTTTTTTTTAAAAAATTGTTTTATTCAAAACTATCAATTATTGATTTTAATAGTGCCATACGAACAGGGACACCATAAAATGCTTGTTCAAAATATTTTCCATATTTTGTATTGTCCACATCATATGATATTTCATCGACCCTTGGAAGAGGATGCATAACAATAAGATCTGTATCTTCGACCAATTTTTTATCAATCCTGTATGCACCCTTAATTTTTGAATATTCTTCTGGATCTGGAAATCTTTCCTTTTGTATTCTTGTAACATATAAAACATCTGAATCTTCTAGAACACTATGAATATCATTGGTTTCATTGATAGAAACTCCAGCCTTATTTAAATCATGTACTATTCCATTTGGCATCTTAAGTTCGGGTGGAGAAACAAAACTCATTTTAACATCAAACATTGCAAGTGCATAGGCTAATGAATGAACTGTTCTACCATATTTTAGATCTCCAACTAATGCTACATGAAGTTCATCAATTTTACCCAGTACTCTCTTCATTGTATACAAATCAAGCAATGTTTGAGTTGGATGTTGGCCTGCACCATCTCCTGCATTTATTACTGGAACATCAACTACACTACTTGCAAAACGTGCTGTTCCTTCCATATTATGTCTTATAACAATTGCATCTGAATATTCTCCAACAATTTTCACAGTGTCTGTTAGATTCTCACCTTTAGTTGTTGAACTAACATTTGCTTCTGCGAATCCTATTGTACTACCGCCTAATCTTTTCATAGCTGCTTCAAATGAGAGCCTAGTTCTTGTTGATGGTTCATAAAAGAGCATTCCTAATATTTTTCCAGAAAGTACATTTGATTGTTTTTTGGACCTTGCTATTGGTTCCATTTTCTCGGAAAGTCTTAATATATACTCAATATCATCTTTACTGAAATCACTTATTGATATAATATTTTTTTGATGAAAGACCATTTGTACACCACATATCATATTTCATTTTAAGATAGATGTATTGTTATTATAATAGAATATTGCATTAATCTATTATTGATATTATAATACTCTTCTATTACTATTCATATTAAATTTTTCAGAGTTTTCTTGCAAATGTAAGATATCCTGTATGGCCTGCCATTCTTGTTTTTGGCCGTGTCCCTTTGTTTGTAACTTCAATACCTCTGAAAATGCATTCAAAGCTTTCTACTTCCGATAATCCAACTTTTTTAAGCACTCTTTGCAAAATTTGAACTTGCTCAACAAAAGGGGTGTATGTGGCAATATAACCTCCAACTTTAAGAGCTTCTTTTGCATATTCCGCAGCATCCCATGGTTTTGGGAGGTCTAAAAATATTAGATCCAAATTTTTTTCTTCTATACCTTCTGTAACATCAGTACATTTTACTTGGACATTTTCAAGTCCAAATCCTTTTATGTTTCTTTCTGCAATTTCTGCAAAATCTTCACGAATTTCATAGGAATATACTTCTCCCTCTTTACCTACAATATTACCGAAATGAAGTGCAGTAGCTCCTGCTCCAGTTCCAGCATCTAAAACCCTAAAGCCAGAACCTAATCCTGTTTTAGCAACAATGATTCCAATGTCTTTTGGAAGAATAATTGAACATTTTCTTTCCATAAGTTCGATATAATCATTGACATTAGGTTTAATAACTTTAAATTCTCTACCTAGATGGGTTTTTAGCACATCTCCTGCTTTTGATCCAATAATATCTTCTTCAGTAATAAATCCGAAGTCAGTATGGAACTCTTTGTCAGCTACCATATATTTCTTACCCCTTTCATCCATTAAAATTCGCAAATGTACCACTCCTAACTTTAATAATTTAACAGTTGTAAATATTCATGTAAAAAGATTATTGTAAATTTTTAATGATTATTTAAAATTATCTTTAAGTTCATCATCCATTTTTAATGTTACATGTCTATCTGTTTTAATGGTTTCAAAACCTGAATTAATAACTCGTATAATTCTTTGGGCAATTTTATTTCCAATTCCCTCTACTTTTTTAAGATCTTCCTCTGATGCATTGATAACAGCTTTTACACTTTGAAACTCTTCAAGTAGTTTTCGAGCTGTTACTGGACCCACATTTGGTAGTGATTCAATTATAAAAAGTTGTTGTTCCCAAGTAGTTAATGGTTTTTTTCCATTTCTTAATTGAATATCTGGTTTTACATGTTTCTGTTCCCTAATTGCTATCCTATATATCATTGCAGCAGTATCTTCAGGGGATCTGGTAGGTATAATTGATATACCAAAGTCCAATGCAATTGATGCAATGGCGCCCCGTATCGCATTTGGGTGTACAGAGCTGGAATAAAGATTTGTTCCTTCAATTATCATAATAGGTTTTTTGAAATTGTCAACGAGTTCTTTTGCCTGTTTATGGAGTCTTTTATCCATTATAGAACTAATAAAATCGGCATCAGTCTTTCTTTCAATTGCAACTTCTTCGCTTACTTGATAATCAGCAACTACAAGACTTTTAATTTCTACATCAGCATTTAAATGTTCGAGTTCCCTTAGAATTTTCCTTTCTTTTAAATCTGCGTAAATAACTGGTTTATTTTTGTTTTCTTCTTCCTCTTCTACAATTACATTATTATTGTTATTAACAACTTCAAAATTACTAGGATCATTCCGGTAATTATTTGAAAGCTGTTTTTTCATTTGTTTTTCTTTGTTAATACTTGACCAATAATATGACTCGTCCCTTGTTCCTTTGGTTATTAATATGGACATTTTTCCTAAATGTTTACGGCCAGTTCTTCCTCTTCGTTGGATCATTCTTATTTCAGATGGAACTGGTTCATACAAAACAACCAAATCTACTGCAGGTATGTCTATTCCTTCTTCTGCAACGCTCGTGGATATTAGAACATCATACTCTCCGTTTTTGAAAGCTTTAATTATTTCTTTTTGCTTTTTTTGAGTTAAACCCTTTTCATTTTCTCTTGATGCTTGTCCAAAGAATTTTACAGCATTTATACCTTCTGCAGTGCAATGCTGGTAAATATTTTCAACTGAATCGCGAAATTGGGTAAAAACAATTACTCTTGATTCTTTATTTTTCAATTCCTTTTTAAGGATATTTATAAGTTTTTTGAGTTTGGGATGGTCAATTCCCTTTTTGTAAGCATTTTCTGTAAGACCTATGGCCATTTGAAATTCTGCATCATTAATAAGTCCCTTGGCAGCTTTTGTCTTTTTTTTCCTTAATCGTTCAAAGTATTTCTGAAGAGTTGTAGTTCCTTGTGTTTCTAGCAATTCCAAAGAATGTAAAATATTTATAACTGCAGTCAAAATAGAAACTGCAATGAAACATTTTTTTGGTGGGTGAATACTTCGGCCTATCCTATTTTGTGCTTTTCCTTTTGCTATAAGCACATCTTTTTTACTGACATTTGAAACAGACCTGATAACTCCCATTGTTTTAAGAGTTTTTAAGCGTACCTTCAATGCTTTTTCAAGGTGTAATTTTATATCTTTAAGTTCCTGATTAAGTTCTATTTTCACCCATTTAACTTCAACTGGATTAAAATAGGGTTCAACATCTGTATCTTCTTCAGTTTTAATAACAACATCTTTTATGAAGAGATTTTTACAAACTTCTTGAATTTTCACTTCATCCCATCCTGGAGATGCTGTTAACCCTAATATTAGTGGATTTTTAGATTCTTGCATGTATTTAGTAGCAAGATAAACATAGGAATATGATCCCACTCCACGATGACATTCATCAAAAACCAACACAGAAACGTCTGAAAGGTTATACCGACCAGATATTAAATCTGATTCAACTGTTTGAGGTGTTGCGCATATGATTTGGGAATCATTCCATCTTTTAATTCTTTCTTCAGGTTTAATGGCTCCTGTTATTGATGTTACACTAGTTTTTAAAAAATATCTGAAGCTTTCTTCGTGCTGAACAACAAGAGGTTTGCTCGGTGCAAGAATCAACACTTTTGAATTGTTATAAGTATTAAGTCTTTCAGCAGCTACTAAAGCAGCTACTATAGTCTTTCCAAGTGCAGTTGGAGCTACAATCATTGTGTTTCCATTTTTTAGCACATCAGCTGCTAATACTTGTTGGTAAAGCCTTGATTCTATTTTTTCTGCATTAATCAAGGGGTGTTGTATCCATTTTCCCATAATGATCTATATCTAAAAAATAACATATAAATGTGTACAATTAAAGTACAAAATTCAGAATTAGAGATGATCAAAGATTTTTTTTGAATTAATAAGATAATAAAAGCCTAAATTTAGTTACAATACAAAATTTAGTATCATATATTTCTTAGGTTGATCAAAAAAAATAATTTAAATAGATTTTTTATTTATCTTCAATAATTAAATTCTCTAGATCGTTGTATACAACATCAATTCCACACATATTAGGAACATAATTTGCGGCTTTGGCTGAATCTACTCCAACTACTTTGTAATCAAGTTCTTCTATTGGAGCAACTACCATACAAGTGTCACAAACTATTTTTCCTCCTGCATTTTCAATAATTTGGGTGTAACCCATTCTGTCTGAAGCGGCTTTAACAGAAATTGATGTGCATACCCATAACATGTTTTTTAGTTTACGTCCTGCAACAGTTTCAGCTACCTTTCTTATCTCTTCAAGTGATGCATGTGGACATCCAACACAAATCAGATCAGGTTTTTCGTTAGTTGTTGATAATTTTTCTTTGGTTTCTTCAATATCATTTCGCATGATAGATAATTTTTCAACTTTATTATTTTCAATAAATTTAAGTGCCCATTTACTTTCAGGTGTGGTGTTTTCTACATGATAAAGCGCAACAGCACCTGATGATGCAAGTGCAGCTCCAAGCCATTTAAGTTGGTCAGTTGATGGACTTTTTTTGAATTTAAAGTATGGAATTCCTCCACCAACTTGGTTTCCAACCATGTAACCTATGGCACCAAAGTCCGAGCCCATTACAGATGTATCAATTTCAACCTGTAAATTTGGATGTCTCTCCTCTTCAAGATGATATCCATACTTGGCGGTCCTCCCACAAATTGCTGCTGAAAGAGCTCCTGGCCCTCCTTCACGATTAGTACGTGCACCTAAAACTGAATTTGCATAACAAACGGCAGATGATTCTGACCATGCAATATGTGAGCCGAATGTTGGTACATTTCCAACTAAATATGGTGTGCATGTACAAGTGGTTGATACTCCCATTTTTTGATATGCTTCTACAATTGCAAGCTGTTTTTTAGTGAATTCTTCAGAAAATCCCAATTCTCTCCATATTTTAAGATCAACACCAGCAGGATTTAGTGTTGAAGGGACTTTAACATGCGCATCTTTTGAAAGATCTTCAAGAAACTCAAGTCCTGCATCACCAATAGTTTTATATGAAACACCAGATATCTGTGCAGAAGTAATAGAAACGAGTTTTTCTGCTCCGTATATATCTCCAAGAGCTACGAGAATCTCCATACATTTCTCTACTGCTGGTCCTTCCTCACCGGCATACATCTTTTCTTCTTCGCGTGTTAGGTGCATAGAAATCACTAATTTTTTTGAAATATTAATAGGTATTGTATTTTTCAGCTAGCATTCAATTGTGTTCTAATTATTTCATCTACAAGATTAAGAAAATTATCCATTTCTCTATAAGGGATTACAGCGCCTGCTGCAATATTATGCCCACCACCAGATCCATTGAAACTTTTAGATGCATTTTCAAGGGCATATCCTAGGTTAACTCCCTTTTCAGTCATTTTAGAAGTGGTTCTTCCAGATACTTTTATTATATTATCCATGCGAGACATTGCAAGAACTGGTTTTTCTGGATCTAAAATTTCAAGATCGAGACCGATGCTGGAAAGAGTACCCATTATACGTTTTTTACGTTTTTCTTCAGTGTATATGTATTGGATTTTATCTTGAACAACAGATCCCTCTTTGTTGATCCATTCAATACCATGCACTAGATCGTCACTGTAACTTTTAACAAGATCTTGAGCTTCTTTAATAGATTTATCTCTATCACCTATGCATATACTGAGGCCTAGGCCTTGTTTCTTATTCTTTCCACAAGCATCAAGTATGTTGGAATAATCTTCAAGGTTCCTTAGTTCTGGTATTTCTGTGGGTATGCTGTAAACACTGCTGAAAATTTCAGGGTTTATCTTTACAAGCTCCTCCTTAAGGATATCTTTCTCTTCATTGCCTAACTCTGTGAATTTAATTCTATAGGAAATTCCTATTTTTTCTAAGAAAGTAACTGAACCTTCTTCATCTCCTGAAATCCCTTTGATAGCAGGATTAATTGTATGGGAAAGTGCTTTATAAAGTGGTTCACGTGTTTTGTTAGCTATTTTAAGATCATCTCGAACCTCGATATTATGGGATTCAATACCCTCATCAAGTATCATCTTATTAACACCACTAAAACCGTTTTTATATTGCATGTCTCCAAATGCACCTACAAGAGCCAGTCCGGCTAGATTTTTATATTCCATAGGTCGAACAGTGAGATATGATACTCCAGATCCGCTTACATCCTTTGTACCGTCCAGTCCATATAGGTGTGGATTGACATGTATAATATTATCTGGAATTGTTGTTTCGGGATTGGTTTGGTGATGATCAGCTATTATAACATCACCCTTGAGTCTTCTTATACCCTTGAGATTCGCACTACCCATATCGCAGAAAACAAATAATTTATATTTTTCCTTAAAAAATTTTGAGAGTACTTCATCCTTTAATCTAGGGACTATGGTAACATGAAATTTACCCTTTTCTTTGGCAATTGCGTTACACATTACCCCAGCAGCGGATATTCCATCAGCATCGTTGTGAGAAATTATTCTCACAACATGATCTTGCTTTAAGTGCCTGCGCAATAGATTGCAGGCTTCTTCTGCCTTATTTAACAAGGAGTGCTGCTGTTTTTGGATCATATCTCCATCCTTCAGGGAGCACACCTTCCCTTACATAATATCTTACGAGTCTTCTGATTTTGGATTCGATGATCCTAAGGCCTCTTTTGGTGTGAAGGTCCTTTGGGTTCTCTGTTAAGTGGTCTCTTATATTAACTGCTTTTTTTATCAGGTTAATGAGTTCTTCAGGATATTCTTCTCCTTGACCATGTTTTTCAAGTATTGCAGTTATTTTATCTCCGGTTACTGTTTTAACATCAGGAATTCCGTACTGGTCTCTTAAGATAACTCCTATAACACTTGTAGATTTACCTTCCTTTCTGAGTTTCAACACTAATTCTTCAATTTCTTCATTTGAGTATTCTGTCCATTCAGGCTTTATTGCCATCTAATCACCTCTATAATCTTTATACCAAATTGCAAACTTTTCAAGTGATTTTCTACGGTGAGAAAATTTATTTTTTTCAGTTATAGATAATTCTCCGAAGGTTTTATCATATCCTTCAGGCGTGAATAAGGGATCATATGCAAATCCATAATTCCCTTTCTCAATGTATCCTATACATCCATTGACAGCACCTAAAAAAATCTCGGGCTCGGTTTTGGGGGTGCAGAACCCAATAACCGACCTGAATTCGGCATATCTGTCTTTAACATCACTCATAAGTTTCAATATGCCCTGATTTCCCAGTGTATCCTGTACATAGGATGAATAAGTACCTGGAAACCAATCAAGGGCTTTAATGAAAATACCTGCGTCTTCAACTATCACTGGTTTGCCAAGACGCTTGGCAACATGTTTTGCACCGTACTGGGCTACATCTACCAGATTTCCTTGGATTTCTGGGTAACCTAAGTCTACATGTTCCAGTTCTATTCCAAAGTTATCAAAGATACCATTGGCTTCTTTTACTTTGTGTTGGTTACCAGTTATAAATGTTATCTTCATGTAAATCAGCCCACCATCTAAATACTGTCCTAAAATTTTATCTTAAATATAAGTTATTAATGAATTTAAGTGGGTTTTTTATATATAATTCTGTTTTAGAAGATAAAATACCCGTTAATTAAAGAAAATTACTTAAGTATTTTATCTGTGTAACGTACCCGTCCTTCAATTTCCACCATCTTTGATACTACAGATTCATAATCATTGGCGTAACGATACCCATGGAGAACTGATTCAATGCATTCCTTGGAGATGGTGTGGTGTATTGCAGAAATTGCTTTTTTAAACACTAAAAGGTCAACACCTTTATCTTCAATCAGATCTGATATCATTCCCAGTCCAAAATCTATGAAAATGAGCTGTTCATCTTTAACCATCATGTTTGAACTAGTCAGATCTCCATGTATTATCTTGCAGTTATGGAGTTTTGCAATGTTTTCGCCAATTTTTTCGCATAAATCTTTAAATTTGAAGTTATTTGAAGTTTTTGAACCCTCAAAAATATTTTTTACAGGAGTGCCTAATATTTTTTCCATTACAATTGCACTTTCATCTTTTACAATGTCATATATTATCGGAGTTTTGACACCACATCTTTTTGCTTCTCCTAACAGTTTGGCTTCACCCTTACTTCTTTTTTTTCTCAAATAATTATCAATATCTTCGATTCTATATCCTTTTGGAACCCTTTTTTTAATTACAGCTTCTTTGTCCATCCATTGTCCTGGTAATATGTTAGCTTCTGCACCTTTTTCTAATATATCTGAAGGCAGTTCCAATATTCTTTCAGAACTTTTCATCCAAGGAACATCTACCTGGTCAGTTCTATATTTCTGTATTATCCCAGTATCTTCAATATCAGTTACTAAACCATTTTTATGCATCAATTGCCCCATCCAAGCTATCATGGCACCATTATCTCCACAGTACTTTATTGGGGGCATGTAAAAATCTGCATAATGCTCCTCAGACATAATTGATAGCATTTCTCTTAATCGTGTATTTGCAGCAACACCACCACATAAAAGGACCTCAACTTTCTTTGTGTGAGCAATGGCTCTTTCTGTCACCTCTACTAACATTGCAAAGGCAGTTTCCTGTAGGCTGTAACAAACATCTTCTATGGCTTCACCAGATTCATATTTCCTTATGGCCGCAGTTAAAAGTCCTGAAAATGATAAATCCATTCCTTTAACAGTATAAGGGAGTTTAATGTAGGTGGACGATTTTTTTGCCAGTTCTTCAACTTTTGGACCGCCAGGATGTCCAAGCCCCACTGACCTACTAAACTGGTCAAGACAATTTCCTATGGCTATATCAAGGGTTTCACCAAATAATCTGTATCTACCTGAGTCAAAAGCAATTATTTGGGTGTTCCCTCCACTGACGTAAAGCGTAACTGGATCAATTGCACCTGTAGTTAATTTTCCAATTTCAACATGGCCAATGCAATGATTTACTCCAACTATGGGGATTTTAAGCATTAAAGAAAGGCTTCTTGATGCAGTTGCAACAGTTCTGAGGGCAGGTCCAAGACCGGGACCCTTAGAGAATGCAACCAGATCAATTTCATTTAAATGTAATTTTGACTCACTAAGGGCCTCTTCTATCAAAGGAACAATTGTGGCGGCATGGTGTTCTGCAGCTTCTCTAGGGTGAATTCCTCCACTTTCGGGTATTAGGGCTTTACCAACAGAGGATAAGATTCTGCCTTCCGAGTCTACAATTCCTACACCTGTTTTTTCTGCGGTACCCTCAATTCCTATACATATCAATTAAATCACTTTTCCATCAATATTTTCAATTAGATTAAATTAGTTAGTACAATATTTTATATTAAAAATTTGTATACATCTATTGTCATATCAAAATTTCAGAGTTATCATTTATTTATATCTAATTTTATAACATAACTAATAATCGAAGGTGAAACAATGGAAGGAGTAATAAAAAGTTATGGATCAGCAAATATGATTCATAAATTGAAAAATAAGGATTCATTATTTTTATGTGTAATAGCAAGTACATTAACATCTAGAATTACAGGAATAACAGGTGCAGGAGCAACACCTGAATTAACTGATTATACTCCTGCAGCTGATGTTGAGCTTGTAATGTTGGGGGAGCCTCTTTGTCTTTCTGAAATTCCAAAAACTGTTGTAGATGGCGTAGCAGCACCAACTCCTGCAGTAATAACTAAAGCTTCTTTAGATCTTGCAGATATTCCTTTTTTGGTTGTAGATGCGGGGGCTGCAGTAAAACCAAATATACCTTATATGAATATAAATGAAACTCCTGGAGGAGATATAAACAAGGGAAACGCTGTTGATAATTCTGAGAAAATCTTTAATAATGGTTTTATCCTTGGTAAAAATCTTTCAAAATTAACAGATCACCTTGTGATTGGAGAAAGTACCCCTGCAGGTACTACCACAGCTCTAGGAGTTTTAACTGCTATGGGATATGAAGTTGATCATAAAATTAGTGGAAGTACTCCGGAAAATCCCCATGTACTTAAACATAATGTTGTTGAGAATGGACTAAAGCTTTCAGGGTTTAAAGCTGGTGAACTCGATACTGAACCTTTTAAAGCTATAAATGCAGTTGGAGATCCTATGATACCTGCAGTTGCAGGCATTGCGATGGGCAGTACAGTACCTGTTACCCTAGCAGGAGGTACCCAAATGACGGCTGTTTGTGCAGTTATTAAAGGAATAGCACCTGAATTTGATTTTAGTTCATTATCTATTGCAACGACAGTATTTGTTGCCGAGGACGAAACTTCGGATATTAACTTTATAGCCAATCAGATTTCAGATATCAGCATTTTTGCAGTTGATCCTTACTTTGAGAAATCAAATACCATTGGTCTTGTAAACTACACTAAAGGTTCAGTAAAAGAGGGAGTCGGTGCAGGAGGGGCAATGTTCGCAGCAATGCTTAAAAATGTTTCAATTGAAGATATAAGAATTAGAACTGAAGAACTCTGCAGGGAAATTTTTTAAATAGAATTTCTAAATTTATTTAAAAATAATTTAACAAATAGTAACAACAAAATCGATTTAAAAATAAATAAAATAAAAAAAAATGAATTTTTTTATGGATGCACTAAAGAAATGATTATTACAGCAATACCGACGATCCAACAATAGTATGCAAAGATCATCAGTGTCCGTTCTTTAATTATTTTAAGTAGTAACTTGATTGCTAAATAACCAAAAATTAATGCTGATAAAAATCCTGCTATTAAAACCCCCGTACTTACATCAAAACTTGTTATATCTTTAGCTTGTACTAAAACAGCACCCAGTATGGCCGGTATGGATAATAAAAAACTAAACCTTGCAGCTAACTCTCTGTTAAGTCCTGAAAATAGTCCTGCAGAGATGGTTGCACCTGATCTTGAGATACCGGGAGCGATTGCAATACCCTGTGCAATACCGATTACAAGAGCATTTTTAAATGAAATATCTTCCACATCCTTCTCTCCGGGTTTAACTCTTTCAGCACCCCACAATAACAGTCCTGTAATAATCAAGAAGAATCCAACGTATATAACAGAATTAAAAAGAGCTTCAAACTGTTTTTGAAGTAAAATTCCCATTAATCCTGCAGGTATTGTTCCTACAACCAGGAGCCATGTAAGTTTTTTAAAGGGTTTTTCCTTTAATCCTTCTTTGAATTTTCCACTGAAAATATCCATAATACTTGATATGAATGAAGTAATTATTTTTACAATATCTCTCCAGAAATATCCTACAACCGCTACAAGTGTTCCTAGGTGTAATAATGTGTCAAATGCCACATTTTGTTGTAGTCCTAAAATATCTGTAATAAATACTAAATGTGCAGAACTACTTACTGGAAGAAATTCTGTTAGGCCTTGGATTACTCCTAAAATTATTGCTTGAATAATGTCCATTTTTTTATCACCTTATAATTATTGAAATATTTACTTTCATTAGATTAAATTGCTGATATAAACTATTGCTTTACTTACTTTTATTAAAAAAATTAATGAAAAAAAGTTATAAGTTATAACTTATAAGTTTTTAGTTATAAGTCAGAATTCACATGTGTCAACCAACCATATTTATCTTCATTTTCACCATTAACTATCGTAAAAAAGGTTTCTTGAAGTTTTCTGGTAATTTCTCCCCTATAGCCTTCGCCTACAATAATCTTATCAACAGAACGAACAGGAGTGACTTCAGCAGCCGTACCTGTGAGAAATACTTCATCAGCTATGTATAACATCTCCCTTGGGATCTGTTCTTCACGAACTTCCAATTCTAACTCATTTGCAAGAATTATTATTGCATCTCGTGTTAAACCCGATAATAGGGAAGAGGAAATCGGGGGTGTAAACAGAATATCATCTTTAACAACAAAAATATTTTCTCCACTACCTTCACTAACCATGCCCTGATAATCGAGCATGATACCTTCATCATATCCATTGATAATGGATTCCATCTTTGCAAGTTGTGAGTTCATATAATTTGAACCCGCCTTTGCCATGTTAGGCATGGTGTCTGGGGCCATTCTTCTCCAGCTGGATATTCCAACATCAACACCTTCCTCAATAGCTTTTTCACCTAAATATTTTCCCCAAGCCCAAGCAGCTATAACAGTTTCAACAGGACAGTTCATTGGATAAACTCCCAGTTCACCATAACCTCTAAAAGCAACGGGCCTAATATAACACGCCTTCAATTTGTTTATCTGAATGGTCTTTACAATAGCTTGACTGAGATCATCAATAGAGTAAGGTATTATCATTCTGTAGATCTTTCCTGAATTTATTAATCGTTGAACATGCTCTCGCAAACGGAATACAGCAGGGCCTTTTTTAGTCTCATAACACCTTATCCCCTCAAAAACACTTGTTCCATAATGAACAACATGTGATAATACATGTAAATTTGCATCCTTCCAGTCAACGAAATTTCCATTAAACCATATTTTTCCTGATTCATCAAATGCCATGGTTATCCCTCAAATTTATCATTTATAATTAGGGTTACTAGAATAAATAGATTTATAAAATTAATAATAAATGCTCAAATCATAAAATATATACAATTTTAGTCTTTATATTGAAAAAGATTAAATTTTAATTGTAAATATTATTATATTTCATGATCAATTTTTTTACTAATAGATTAGAATGAAAATTTTATAAGTAGTACAGTTAAATCAATATTTACAAATATTCATATATAATATTTGAGACTTTATGAATTTCTAGAAAAGGTTTATATAGCCTAACGCAT
The DNA here is from genome assembly GCF_019931065.1 of Methanobacterium spitsbergense. NCBI lineage: Archaea > Methanobacteriati > Methanobacteriota > Methanobacteria > Methanobacteriales > Methanobacteriaceae > Methanobacterium > Methanobacterium spitsbergense. The sequence goes on from NZ_JAIOUQ010000003.1 coordinate 410,240, forward strand.
AATATGAGAGAAGAGGGCCGGTGGTCTAGGGGTATGATACCTCGCTTACAACGAGGTGATCAGGAGTTCGAATCTCCTCCGGCCCATTTATAGGCATTTTTTGATCAAATTAAATTATAAAATAATTTTGTAATAAAATAATTTTAGGTGTAGATAACCATTTTATTGTTTCTTGGAAAATCTAATTTTATTTTTTTTTCAAGGGGCCGGTGGTCTAGGGGTATGATACCTCGCTCACACCGAGGTGATCAGGAGTTCGAATCTCCTCCGGCCCATATTTTAATTTTATGATATACTTCATTTTTCAAGATTTTGATTTAAAATTTAGCAAAGCTCTATTTTGAATTATCAATGATAAATTTAGAGCATATTCAGAATTTTATGATAAAAAAAAGAGTTTAAAAATCATATTTTATAGCAACACAATTAGAACAACATATATTATCATTGAAACGAAGAAAACAATTGTTCCTTTAGTAAGTACCACATTTGGATCCCTATCTGCATAAAAGACTAGACCGTATGATAGGATAGCTGAAGAGAGTATCTTGGAAACACCAATAAGGGCGGTGTTTTTATTAAATAAGCCTATTATATAGGTTATCAATGATGATAATAATAGTACTATAATAATTAGCGCAACAGTGTTACTCATAATACCTTTGAATCCCTGCATAAAGTTTCCAAGATTCAAATTCCTTCCAACACTTTTTGATCTTCCACTTTTAGATAAACTTCTTTTCCCTGCATGGAAAATTGATGGTCCTTTTGATGATTTAGTCGAAGGGATATATGTTTCTGAATCTTCGTTTTCATCGATTACATTAGTTTCATATATTTCATTTTCTTTTTTGGAGAATTTTTTTGCTATTGTCACTAAACCATCTTTATCAATAAGTTTAATATTTCTTCTTCCCGCATAATTTGACGCGCTATTAGTGAAGTAAGATGTGGTAATTACAACAATCTTCGATGCTTTAAGGGTCTTACCAATCATTTCCATTTCCTTCAATACATCTAATCCAACTTCCCAATGTTCATCATAGTTTTTACAGGCCACTACAACACCCATATCTCCTACAATGGTAGGTAAAACTCCATAGATGTCTATTATATAGCGGGAAGTTTTGAAGTCTTTGTAGACCTTGAACCCAGATTCTTCCATAACCTTTCCAACGAACCTGACCAACCTATCTTTTTCCAATTTACTCACCTTAAAGTACCAAAGGGAATGATATTTTACATTATCTTTACTATCATTATTTAATATGTATTATTAATTCTTTTCTAATTTAATATACTTAAAACTGTCCCCATCTCCAACTCTTTGCCACGCAAACTTTTTGAATGTTGAGTTATAAATATGCCTGTATGAGAATTCTTATAACCAATGACGATGGAGTTAACTCGTCTGGAATAATGGCTGCTAAAAAAGCTGTTGAAGGTCTAGGAAAGATCGACGTGGTGGCTCCTGCAACTCAACAAAGTGGAATTGGGCATGCATTAACGTTATTTGAACCAATTAGGGTTACTGCAACAAATCTTCTAGATGGAAGTGAAGCATTTTCAGTTTCAGGAACCCCTACAGATGCAGTAATAATAGGTATTTACGAGATTACTGAAGAAAAACCAGATCTTGTGATATCTGGAATTAATATAGGAGAAAACCTTGGAAAGTCAGAATTAACTACATCTGGAACTATAGGCGCTGCAATGGAAGCAGCAGTTCATGGTATTCCTTCAATATCAGTTTCACTTCAAGTTTCTCGTGGGGACATAAAGTTTCATGATGGTCATGTTGATGTTGATTTCAGACATGCATCAAAGATATTGAAATGTGTGGCTGAGAAGGTAATCGAGAAAGGACTCCCATCAGGTGTGGATTTTTTGAATCTGAACATACCCTCACATCCATCTAATAACAAGATAAATCTCACTAGGTTGGGTGAAAGAATGTATAAAATCCATATAAAGAAAAGATTAGATCCACGTGGTAGACCTTATTATTGGATCGATGGGGACCCAATTGAAAATGATGATATTGGAACAGATGTGAATGTTCTTAAAGTTGAACGTTCTGCAACAATAACTCCTATTTCTCTAGATTGTACATCGAAATTAAATTTAATGGAAGGATGGTTGGATTAACTTTCTTTTCCCTTTCATATTATGAATTGAATTATTATTTATTTTTCATATTTATTCGATTTTCCAGACATACACTTCCAGTGTAATGGTGTTCATTTTTGGTGTACTAATTTAATGAAATAATTTCTACAGAAGAATTATTTAAGATATATATTCAAACTATTTCATTAATATGTAATTTTTTAGATATGAAATTTAAAATGCCATTGATTAATAGGATATTTTAATTCAATCAGATATTATTTAGTCTTAATATGAAATTATCTTAAAATAATTTTATATGATGTTATATCTAAAAAATGGAAAAAAAATAAAATTCTCAAACAGAATTACTAAAATTAAACTCCCTGATGATCTACTGTAGAAAAATTATTTTATATTTGTTAATTATAACTAAAAAATTAATATAAAATTTAATTTTAAGATTATACTGTAGAACAATATTTATCAAATTTTAATTCATATTTTTTACTTTTATCCCTAGAATATTATTTTTACCTTCAAAAACTGATTTAGCTATCTGTGCACTTCCTACCGAACCAGATGTAGGAGGTAGTTTTAGAATTGGAACTGATTTATTCAATCCCATTTTAATTTCTTGAAAAAAGTCATAAGGTTTTCGCATTGAACCTATTGAACCAGTTAAAACAATACCTTGAAGTTGGGAATCGGTTATCCCAATAAGGCCATGAATTTCCATTAGAATAGTCATAATCATTGTTTTGAAAGCAAGCGCGGTCATTTCATCTCCTTTGATGTATCGTTGTAGAAGTTCTTCTTTAGCTAATGAAACTTTCGTATCTAAATTTGCTATTTTAACTGCTCCTGCTCTCGAAAAACACTCATTAGCAGTTTTTAATCCATCATCAATGTCTCTAATCATTTGAAGATCTAATGGGCCATGAACTAAACCCATTGCACCAATACAAGCGTCCATTGCTCCACGTATTTTTCCATCTTCAATTAACATGCTTACAGTATTTGAGCTAATATCTGATACAACCATATTTTCAAAACCAGTTTCCATATATGCATTGTAACATATACTGATTTTTTCAGAGCTTGCATGATGGGAATAAGCAGCTTTAAATCGAGGATCAAGACATTCTGTATTCTTATGGATTCCAGGTATAAGTATTGTGGGAATTCCTGATTTTTCTATTTCATCATATACTGCAGTTCCTCCTCCAGTTACCTTACCTGCACCTTCCATTGACAGAATTCCTCTATCTTTAACCTTTTCAATAGGCATAATTGTATTGATGCCGTCACCCATTGCGTAAGTAATGGCCATTAGGTCAATGGATTTTAGGTCAACCCTTTTATTAAGCTGTTGAAGTGCTGATGCAGAGCCTTTTGATAGTTCTTCTCTTCCAATTTTGAAGTGTACAGGCTTATCAGTAAGTATTGTAAAAGAAACTCCTGTTGTACCGTGATCCATGCCAATAAAGACCATATTATCACCATTTTAATTGATAAAGGTATAAATTCAAATAGAATTTAGTATAATCTAGTGCAATTCCAAAAGTTCAATCTTGTGTTAAAAAGAAAAAAATTATTTTTGGAGTCCACATAATTTTCTGAGTTTGGCTCCAACTTTTTCTATTTGTAGTTCAGATTCAATTGTTCTTAATCTTTTGAGCATTGGGCTTCCAGCATTAGTTTCAGTTGCCCATTCTCTTGTAAATTCTCCTGTCTGTATCTCTTCTAGAATTTTTTTCATTTCTGCTCGGGTTTCATCGGTAATTATACGTTTTCTTGTAGCAAGACCGCCATATTCAGCAGTGTTACTTACATCGTTCCACATCCCAGCAAATCCTTTTGCATATATAAGATCTACAATGAGCTTTAACTCATGACATGTTTCAAAGTATGCAATCTCTGGTTGGTATCCTGCATCAACAAGGGTCTGGAAACCAGCAGCAATAAGTTCTGTTGCCCCTCCACATAGTACAGCTTGTTCCCCAAAGAGATCTGTTTCTGTTTCTTCTTTGAAAGTTGTTTCGAGTACACCTGCTCTTGTTAATCCTGAACCTTGGCCCATTGCTAACGCAATTTGAAGTGCATTTCCAGTATAATCCCTTTCAACAGCTACTAATCCTGGCACACCAAATCCTTCTTCATAAGTTTTTCTAACCATTGCGCCTGGACCTTTAGGAGCTATCATTGTTATATTAACATTTTCTGGAGCGTTTATATACCCGAAATGTATATTGTAACCATGTGAGAAAGATAAAGTATTTCCTTCTTCAAGATTATCTCTTATTGATTTTTTGTATACTTCTCCCTGAATTTCATCCGGTATTAGTATATGTATTACATCAGCAGCTTTTGCTGCATCTTCAACGGTCATAACATTTAAGCCATCATTTTTAGCTTTTTTCCATGAAGCACCATCTTCTCTTAAACCTACAACAACATTTAATCCGCTTTCATGCATGTTTCTTGATTGTGCCATTCCTTGGCTTCCATATCCTATAACTGCAACAGTTTTATCCTTTAAAATGTTTAAATCGACATCTTTTTCATAATACATTTTCATTTTTTCTCCTCCATATTAAATTAATATTTTTAACATAAATGCTTAATTTTTTTTGTAGTGAAATACAATTACATGGTCTTATTTCCTCTTGAAATTGCTGTTGGGCCCGTTCTAGCAACTTCTTTGATGCCAAATATTCTGACCAGATCAATAAGGGATTCTATTTTTTCAGGTGGGCCGGTAATTTCAATAGTAAGTGTATCAGGGCCGACATCAATTATTCTTCCACGGAATATATTTGCATATTGTATTACCTCTGACCTCACTTTCTCATTTGCTGTATGAACTTTAATTAAGCATAATTCTCGTTTTACAGTTATTTGAGGTTCAAGATCCCTTACTTTAATTACTTCTATGAGTTTATTGAGTTGTTTGGTGATTTGTTCCAGAACTTTTTCATCACCCTTTGCTATGATTGTCATACGTGCAAGGTTCTTTTGTTCAGATGTACCTACAGTAATATTTTCTATATTAAAACCTCTTCTTGTGAAGAGACCTGCTACCCTTTGGAGTACACCCGGTTTATGAAGAACCAAAGCACTTATAATATGAGTTCTGCTTTCATCCAACTTAATCACCGCCCTTTTCTTTTCCTGTTGGTTTATAGAGAATTTCCCCGGGTGTTTCCTGTTCAATCTTGTATTCACCAACAATTTCTGTTAGTCCTCGTCCAGGTGGTACCATAGGGAGTATCTCTTCAGGGTCAATTATAACATCGATAAGGTATGGTTCTCCGGATCTAATGGCATTTCTAATTGTTACGCTCATTTCTCCAGGGTTTTCCACTCTTTCTGCATTAACACCAAAAGATTCTGCAAGTTTTACAAAGTCAGGACTCTGACCAAGGTGGGTGTGTGACATTCTTTTATTATAAAACAATTTTTGCCACTGTGAAACCATACCAAGACGTCTATTATCTAATACACAGATAACTAATGGTATATCATATTCTTTTATAGTTGCTAGGTCTTGACACACCATTAGAAATCCACCGTCTCCACATACAGCTACAACATCATTATCTGGCATTGCAATTTTCGCACCCATTGCAGCAGGAAATCCGAATCCCATTGTTCCAAGTCCTCCTGATGAAATAAACTTTCTTGGATTTCTTGAAGTGAAATAATGGGCCATCCACATCTGGTTCTGCCCCACATCAGTGGTTACAATTGTATCATCGGAAATGCCTTCATATAACTCTTTTATCACTTGCTGTGGTTTTAATGGAATGTTATCAGCAAATGTTAAACGAGGTATGCAAGTTTTCTTAAAGTTCAATACATGGTTTAACCAAGCACTTTGGTGTTTATTCTCATTTTTACTTTTTGAAATAATCTTTATCAGATTATTGAGTATTATCTTTGCATCTCCAACTATAGGAACATCGACATCAACATTTTTACCTATTTCGGCTGGATCAACATCTATATGGATAATTTTTGCATTTTTAGCAAATTCTGAAATTAAGCCAGTTGTACGATCTGAGAATCTACAACCAATTGCTATGAGGCAATCACATTCATCAACAATAAAATTTGATACTTTCCTTCCATGCATTCCTAACATTCCAAGAGATAACTGATCATCTTCTGGAAATGAACCTTTACCCATAAGTGTTGTCGTTACTGGGGCTTCAACCAATTTTGAAAGTTTTAATAGTTCTTCTGATGAATTTGAAAGTATGATACCCCCACCAGCTAAAATAACAGGCATTTTTGAATTTAATATTAATTCTGCTGCTCTTTTGACTTGTAATGGATGACCTTTTTTAGTTGGTTTGTATCCAGGAAGATCCATATCTTTGGCTTGATCATAATCGAACTCTTCTTCTTGAACATCTTTTGGAAGATCTAAAACCACTGGCCCGTTTCTACCTGTTCCGGCTATATAAAATGCAGATTTTATCATTCCAGGAATTTCTTCAGCTTTCATTGCTTGGAAGTTATGTTTCGTTATTGGCATTGTAATACCAATAGTATCTACTTCCTGAAACGCGTCATTACCAATTAAATGTGATGATACTTGACCTGCAATTGCTACTATTGGGGAAGAATCCATGTACGCTGTAGCAATTCCAGTTATAAGATTGGTTGCACCGGGTCCTGAGGTACCAATACATACACCTACCTTACCTGAAGCTCTTGCAAACCCGTCTGCTGCATGTGCTGCGCATTGTTCATGTCTTACTAGTATATGTTTTAGATCTGAATCGTATAATACATCGTATAACGGAAGTAGAACCCCTCCAGGATACCCGAAAACAACTTCTACTCCTTGATCTATGAGTGATTTGATTATGGCTTCGCCACCCTTCATAAAAACACCTAACTTACTTTTAATCACTTTATTGTCCTTTTTTTAATCTACCTTAATTGAATAAATTCTATTCATTTCAACATTACCATGTTGAAGTATATATTATCTTTTATTAACCATCTATCACTGACTGACCCCCCAGCATACAAAACAAAATAATATAGATTTTTTTAAGTTTAACATTATAATTCATCTTATATATTGGATGAGTCGAATTATCCTTTATAAATCAATAACTCAAATTATTTTGTAAAGATTGATATAGAATTAAATCGATTTAAAGTTATTTTATATAAAAAAATAGAATATTTGGTACTATTGGGTGTATTGGCCATGAAGTAAACTATTTTATATTGGTATTCTCAAGGTGTCAATCATTTTTATAAGTGTAGGGGATTATAGATTTAGGCAAGGAGGAGTAACATGAAGATTCTTGTAGTAGGAACTGGAGCAAGGGAACATGCAATTTGTAACGCGGTGAAAGACGCCGAATTATATTCTATCATGAGCAATAGAAACCCGGGAATATCTCGGATATCAAAATTCCAAATTTCAAGTGAGAAAGATTTGATTGGAGTTAAGAAATATGCTTTGGATAATAAAATTGACATAGCAATAATTGGTCCAGAGGCACCCCTTGAAATGGGAATTGTAGACGAACTTCAGGCAGCAGGAATAGGATGTGTAGGTCCAACTAAAGAAGCTGCAAGGATCGAGACTGATAAGGCATTTATGAGGGATCTATTTGATACTCATAAAATTGGGGGGTCTATTGTTTACAAAGTTTTCGATAGTGTGGAGGATACTGGAGATTTCATTGATGAATTTGGTCAAGACGTAGTAGTAAAGCCTGTTGGACTAACCGGGGGCAAGGGTGTTAAAATTGTTGGAGAACATCTTGAAGATGGTGAAGCTGCTAAGAGATATGTAAAAGAAATAATAGAGAACAAAATCAGCGGTTATGCTCAAGTGGTAATCGAGGAAAGATTAATTGGTGAAGAATTCACTGTACAGGCTTTTGTTGATGGAGACAAAGTCGTACCAATGCCTGCTGCCCAAGATCATCCTCATGCTTATGAAGGTGATCAGGGTCCAATTACTGGAGGAATGGGATCTTATTCTGATAAAGACGGTTTACTTCCATTTCTAGATAGAAAAAATTATCAAGAATCGGTCAAGATAATGCAAGATACAGTTAATGCAATAAAAAAAGAAGTTGGACCGTACAAGGGTATTTTATATGGTCAGTTTATGTTATGTAAAGATGGACCGAAACTTGTGGAATATAATGCAAGATTTGGGGACCCCGAGGCCATGAATGTTCTACCTCTTCTAAAAACAGATTTTGTTGAATTATGTGAGAATATAGTCGATGGAAATTTAAAATCAGCTGATTTTAAAAGAAAAGCGACTGTATGTAAGTATATGGTGCCTCAAGGTTATCCTGAAACAGGAAAAGCTGGGCAGATAATAAATGTAAATGAATCTAAAATAAATCAAGAAGGTGCACTTGTTTATTACGCTGCAGTGAATCAAAAGGATGATAAAATATTTACATCTGCATCAAGGGCACTTGGGCTTGTTGGGATTGGAAATACAATATCAGAAGCAGAAGAAATATGTGAAAATGTTACAAAATATGTTAAAGGTGAGGTTTATCATAGGAGAGATGTTGGAACTGCTAAACTCATTGAAAAGAGAATCAAACACATGAATATGCTCAGATCATAATTTAACTATTAAATTTTGAGGATTAAACAAATAAAACTGGAACTTACAAAAATTCTAATAAAAATTTAACAAATAAGTACATTCTAGAAATTAACAATAAAATATAACTAGTAAAATATTAGGATGGATTGTTTTCACATATTATAAATTAGATTATAGTCATGAAAATAAGAGGAATTGGCACGATAAAATAAGTTTTTAATGGAATTGGTCAAAAATAACCTAGATTTTCAAATTGTACAGTTAAATTTAAGTAATATTGGAATAAGATAATTTAATTCTTACAGAGAACTTCAGTTTTGGAGGATAATTAATGAAACATCTTTTATCGGTCACTGATGCTAAGAAGGATATATTTGAAATACTAGAATTGGCAGGGAATTTTAAAGAGGATCCATATGGTAAAAAACCTTTAAAAAATAAGACCCTTGCAATGATATTTGAAAAAGCATCAACAAGGACCAGGATATCATTTGAAGTGGCAATGTTACACCTTGGAGGTAACCCTCTTTATCTATCGGCTTCGGACATGCAATTAGGTCGTGGAGAGATCATTGAGGACACTGCTAATGTATTATCCAGATATGTAGATGGGGTTATGATAAGAGCCATCAAACACGAAGATGTACTTCTCTTCGCACAAAACTCGAATGTTCCTGTTATTAATGGTTTAACTGATAAAGAACATCCATGTCAGTCATTAACAGACATATTTACTATTTTTGAACATAAAAATAGTTACCAAGTTAAAATGGCATATTTAGGGGATGGAAACAATGTTTGCAATTCACTTTTACTTACATGTGCTCTTGTTGGTATGGATTTGACAGTAATATGCCCTGCTGGATATGAACCAGACCAAGAAATATTTGAAAAAGCGTTAATGTACGCTGAAGAAACAGGTTCAAATATTGAGATAACTAGTAATGTTCCTGATGGAGTTAAAGATGCAGATGTTATTTATACAGATGTTTGGGTTAGTATGGGTGACGAAGCTGAAAAATTGCAACGTTTGATTGATCTGAATGATTATCAAGTTAACATGGAACTTTTGAAACATGCCAAACCTGATGCCATAGTAATGCATTGTCTTCCTGCTATTAGGGGTCAAGAAATTACAGATGAAGTAATGAAAAGTTCCCAATCTGTTATTTGGGATCAGGCAGAAAATAGGATGCATGTAGAAACGGCCATACTTTTCAAACTCTTAAATAAATGAATATATAATAAATTCATTTTTTTCTAATTAATATTCCATCTACATAGATTGTGGAGCTTCAATTCCCATTAGCTTAAGACAATTTTGTATTGTAATTCGAGATTTGTCTACTATTAAAAGTCTTAAATCTTCTTTATCTGATCCAATTACTGGGACTGACTTGTAGAATTTGTTGAATGCACCTGCAAGATCTTGTGAGTATTGTGCAATGTTATGAACTCTATTTATCCTAGCAGACTCTTCTATAACAAATGGAAATTTAGATATAATCTTTATGAGATCAATTTCAAATGGATGTTCAAGATTTAAATCTATAATCTCATCTAATTCCTTTTTCTTGTAGTTAGCTTTCTCTAAAAGTTTGCATGCTCTGGCATGAGAATACTGTATTGATGCACAACCACGTTCAAAACTCAAAGCTTCATCCCATTTGAAAATTATATGTTTTTCAGGTGATAATCTGGCTATGAAATATCTAATTGCGCCTATTCCAACTTGCTCAGCAATTTTCAAGCGTTCAGATTCATCAAGATCACTTCTTCTTTTTTCAATTTCTTTCATGGCCCTTATAACAGCTTCTTCCATTAAATCATCGACACTTATGAAGACTCCCCTTCTAGTTGACATTGATCCTTCTGGAAGAGTAATAAATTCATAAAATATTACTTCAGGTTTTTTAGCACCGAGGAGTTCAAGGGGTATGTTCAACTGATCAATTGCTAACTTATGATCAGAACCAAGCACATCTATTGAAAGATCAGATTTTTTAGATTTTTCAAAATGATATGCAAGATCTCTTGTGGAATAAAGTGAAGTTCCATCTGAACGTATGAGTATTAGTTCTTTCTCAATACCATATTCATTCAAGTCCATATAGACAACTTCATTCTTCTTTGTGTATGGATCAAGAAATTTTAATATTTTTGCAACACTACCATTTTTAATGAACCGGCTCTCCCATATAAACGCATCATGCTCCACATTGAGTCTAGCAGATGTAGAAGATATACCCTTAAGGCACTCTTTAACAACATTTTCAAAGTGTTTTTCAAGTTCATCATCGCCACCCTTTTCATATCGTTTTAGTAAAGCACTTACCTCAACTTTGAGATCAGGATCTGCTCTAAGTTTTTCATTAACTTGGAAGTATAGTTTTCCAATTTCATGATCTGGCTTTCCATTGGGATCCATCTGATAAACATGGTTTAAAATTCCCCAGACAATCATAGCAATTTGTCTTCCCATATCATTTACATAGTACTGTGTTTCTACATCGTATCCTGCTGATTTCAAAACCCGTGCAAGAGAATCTCCAATTATAGAATTTCTTATATGTCCTATGTGTAGTGGCCCATTTGGATTGGCAGATGTATGTTCAAGGATTATTTTCATATTTTTATCTTGAAGTTTTCCATAATCTTCATTAATGGAATTCAAAACAATTTCTGAGAATTTATCATTATCAACAAAGAAGTTGATATATGGTCCTTTAGAATCAACCTTTCTAAAAATATTTGGAGTCTTCAGAACACCAAGGATATCGTTGGTAATGTCCATTGGGGCCCTTTTAAGGTTTTTGGCAAGTTGAAATGAAACTGAACTTGCAACATCTCCTAAATTAGAGTTCGGTGGTTCTTCAATTCGAATGTCTTCTGGAACTTCCCAACCAAGAGTACTGATAGCTTCTTCAAGCGATTTAATTGATTCTAACATTAAAATTCTGTACATAAAATTCACCTAAGATTAGTATAACATGTTAAATAAATCTGTTCTAATAATAAAAAGTTGATTAGGGTTATTTTTCCCCTAATGCAATTTATAAGGATAATTATTATAAACCTCTTATCCAAAGGGTTATATATCCTACTTTTGGGATTACAAATGGAGTATTGCCGAAACTGATTACTTTAGCCATTACTTGGTCATGATAAACAGGCGCAGGATCTTGAACTGGATTGTTATCTCCCTTAGTTGTATAATATGGAGTTCCATTTGAATCAGTTCCTGTTGCTATAATTCTATGTATAACTGGTTCTGGGAACCAAGTGGCCCTGTAGATGACTATATCTCCGATCTTCAGATCGTCTGGATTAATTTCTTGTATACCTAAAAAATCTGTTTTCTCTATTACAACAACGTCTCCTCTATAAAAGACAGGTTCCATACTTCCAGAGACCACGACATTCATATGTTGCGCTAAAATTATTCCTATGATAATTATTGCCACGTAACTTAATATTTCCCGGGTATTAGACATTTTATGCACTCCTATCTTAAAACTGCTCCCTCATCTGCTGATGTGGCTAATTTCATATATCTTGCAAGGCATCCTTTAATATTCCGATCCGGTTTAATAGCTTCTTTAATTCTTTTCTTTATCTCTGCTTCAGTAACATCGAATTCCAAGATTCTATTGGGAATATCTATTTTAATAATATCTCCATTTTTCACAGCTGCTAATGGGCCATCTGCCATTGCTTCAGGGGATACATGGCCAACACAGGGTCCACGCGTCCCTCCTGAGAATCTACCATCTGTAATAAGTGCAACAGACTTTATTTCCATTCCTGATATTGCGGAAGTAGGATTCAACATTTCTCTCATTCCTGGGCCTCCCTTGGGGCCTTCATAACGGATTACAATCACATCTCCTTCGATAATTTCTCCTTTAAAGATGGATTCAACACAATCTTCTTCACTGTTATAAACCTTTGCAGGGCCTTCATGCTTCATCATATCAGGATCAACAGCACCTTGTTTAATTACAGATCCTTTTGGTGCTAAATTCCCCTTTAGAACTGCAATCCCTCCTTCGGGATGTATTGGATTATCGAGAGATTTTATCACGTTTTCATCCAGAACTTTTGCATCTTTGATATTTTCTTTAAGAGAACCACCAGTGCATGTAAGAACTTCCATATCTAGTTTAGTTTCCAAAACCTTTAGAACTCCAGGTATTCCTCCGGCCTTATCTAAATCTAGCATACTATGAACTCCTGCAGGACTTATAGAGGTTATATGAGGGATTTTTTTACTAAATTCATCGAAGAGATTAAGATCAACTGCTATCCCTTTCTCTGAAAGCTCATTAGCTATTGCAGGCACATGTAATGTTGTATTAGAGGAACCTCCAAGTGCCATATCGACAGCCACAGCATTTTCAAAAGCACTTTGAGTCATTATCTTTGAAGGGGTTATATCATTTTTAATTAAATTTAATATCTGTTCTCCAGATTCTCTAGCTATTCTTATCTTTTTCCCTGCAACTGCATGTGTAGTTGCACAATATGGTAAACTCATTCCAATAGCTTCAGTAATGCATGCCATGGTATTTGCTGTAAAAAGACCTGCACAGGAACCTGGTCCAGGACATGCGCATTGTTCGAGTTCAAGTAAATCTTCTTTACTCATTTTACCTGCTGAAACAGCTCCAACTGCTTCATAAACATTTATTAAATCAACAGATTTACCTTTAAACTCTCCGGGAAGCATGGGGCCACCCGTAACAACTATGGAGGGTATGTCTAACCTGGCAGCAGCCATAAGCATGCCTGGGACTATTTTGTCACAAGTAGGAATCAACACAAGCCCATCAAACTGGTGAGCCATGGCTACACTTTCGACTGTATCTGCAACAATTTCCCTCGAAGCTAAAGAATAACGCATACCTTCATGATTCATTGCAATTCCATCACAAATAGCCATAGTATTAAATTCAAATGCCACTCCTCCGGCATTATTTATTCCTGTTTTAACGGCTTCTGCCACTGTATTAAGATGTATATGGCCGGGAACTATGTCTGTGAAACTGTTTGCAACACCTATAAACGGACGATCCATTTCTTCGTCTGTTACTCCACATGCTCTCAAAAGGGATCTGTGAGGTGCTCTTTGAAAACCCTTTTTAATAGTATCACTTCTCATTTCATCACCATGAATAAACTATTTAAAATAAATTTAGAAATTTTTATATTAAATATATTTCAATGTTATTATTTTACTATTATTTACTCAAATATTATATTTATATAGAATTAACAGAGCATTTATAATTATCATTTCCATTTTAATAGTTTATAATATAGAAACTATGTGGAAGTAAATTAATCAAAAACAGGATTTGAAAGTGGAATTATTCAATTCATTGACCTTTATAAAAGGTTGCATTGATTATTTGGATTATTATTGTTTTAAATGAAGTATCTGATTATTTATTTAATTAGAATAATATTCAATATGTCGAAGTATATTATGAATACAATTATTCAATAAGATATTGTTTAATATTAATTCAAATAAATTAATGTTATATTTTTGTCATGAAATAAATCTAGTAGAAATAACATCCAGATAATAACAAATTTTATCGAGAGATAAGGTGGTATAATGAGAATACTTTTAATTCACTCTGATTATTTGAAATATAAAACAAAGTCTAAAACCAGGATAGCAGAAAAAATAGAAGATAACAAAAAAGAAGGCGTTTATGAAAATGCTTTAGTTGTCTTCACAGCAGTAGAAAAGGAAGACGAAGTAGATATGGAAACAGTGGTAGAAAATGCCATTAATGAAATAAATGATGTATTTGGAAAGGTAGGCGCGAAAACTGTGGCCATATATCCATATGCACATTTAAGTTCATCTTTAAGTACTCCAGATGCAGCAAAAAAAATACTTACTAATATGGAAATTGGGCTGGAAAAATTGGGCTTGAATGTCAAGAGGGTTCCATTTGGATGGTACAAATCATTTGAAATATCTTGCAAGGGTCATCCTCTTTCAGAACTTTCAAGAACCATAACTGCTGAAAAAGTAGATAAGGAAGTATCTGATGATGATAAAAAATCTGAATCTGAAAAATCTGTATTCTACATTCTTACAGGAGGTGAAATCATTGATGTTGATGAATTCAACTATGAAGAAAATGATCTTAAAAAACTCGTTGATTACGAACTTGGAAGATTGGAATCATCAGGTGAAGAACCTCCACATGTAAAACTAATGAGAGAAAAGAAATTAGCGGACTATGAGCCTTCTGCTGATATTGGTCATCTGAGATGGTATCCTAAAGGCAGACTTATAAGGGATCTTCTATCTGAGTATGTTTATAATTTAGTTACTGAAAGGGGAGCAATGCCTGTTGAAACTCCCATAATGTACGATCTTTCGGATGATGCAATAAGGGTACATGCTGAAAAGTTTGGGGAGCGCCAGTACCGTATGGGTACCAAAAATAAACAACTCATGCTCAGATATGCATGTTGTTTTGGGGCTTTCAGAGTACTTTCAGATTCGTTCTTAACGTGGAAAAACCTTCCAATTGGTATATACGAACTTTCAACCTACAGTTTCCGTTTAGAGAAAAAGGGAGAAGTTGTTGGTCTTAAAAGACTTCGAGGATTTACAATGCCAGACCTCCATACAGTTTGCGCAGATATAAACCAGTCAATGAAAGAATTTGATGGCCAGATAGCAATGTGCAAACAGACCGGGATTGATCTTGGTGTGAATTACGAGGTTATTATGAGGGCAACAAAGAGCTTTTTAGAAGAAAACAAGGATTGGGTTTATTCTGCTTCAGATAAAATTGGTAAACCTGTGTTACTCGAAATTTTACCAGAGAGAAAACATTATTGGAATGCTAAAATGGACTTTGCAGCTATTGATTATCTTGGAAGGCCTATTGAAAATCCTACAATTCAGATAGACGTGGAAAGTGGGGAAAGATTCGGAATTACTTATATCAATCAAGAAGAAGAAGAAATAAATCCAATTATAATCCACTGCAGTCCTACAGGAAGTATTGAAAGGGTTATATGTAGTTTACTAGAGAAAAGTGCAGTTGATAAAAAGGAAAAACCTCCAATGTTACCAATATGGCTTACACCTACGCAAGTAAGAATAATTCCAATAGCTGAAAGGCATATAGAAAGATCAGAAGAACTAGCTAAGCAGATAAGAGACCAAAACATAAGGGTGGATATTGACGACAGACACGAAACAGTTGGTAAAAAAATTAGAAATGCAGGAGGAGAATGGGCTCCATATGTAATTGTCATAGGAGACAGAGAACTTGAAGGAGGCGCACTGACAGTTAATATCCGTGAAACTAATAAGAAGATCTTAATGGAAATTGATGATCTTGTTAATAAAATTCATGAAGAAACGGTAGGAATGCCATTCAGGAAACTGCCCTTACCTATAAAACTAGCTAATAGAGTTAGTTTTTAATTTTTTTTTAAATGTTCATGTTCAAACAACAAAATAAAATATTATTTGATGGTAAATCTAAGTTTTTTGTATTAATAATTATTATTAATATTAACTTTCATTTCAATATTATTACATAATCTATACATCCACATTCAGGACAAGTACCTTGAGATTCAACGGGTTCTTCTTTTATATTCCTTCTCGTATTGCCTGAACGGAGTCTATTGTAAGATCCCTTTTCAATAGGTTTAGTTTCTCCCTTCAAATCTCTGACGAACCCACATTCTTCACATTTAATACAGATTTTTTCATCGGACATATTGCACCAAAATTAACTATGTATATGTTATTTAATATAATTTTCCAATGAATGGTAATACTTGTCATACTAACTGTCAACATCAATTATTAAATAAACTTGACCAGAAATACTCAGAATCTGAAATTGGATATTTTCTTAATTAATATTGCTAAAATATCAAATTTATAAAAATATTTTTATATTATAAGTTATAAGTTATAATTTAGAACTTATAACAAATAATGGAGGAAGACATTATGGCAGAAATAATAGCAATACTTAATCAAAAGGGTGGTTGTGGTAAAACAACAACTGCTGTGAATCTTGCAGCAGCTCTTGCAATTTATGGTAAGAAGGTTTTAGTTGTAGATATGGATCCACAAGGTAATGCAACAACTGGTTTTGGAATCGAAAAGAATGAAGTCACACGTACTATATATTCTGTTTTAACTGGTGAAAGTACTTTACAAGATGCTGTTCTTGATACAGAAATTCTAGGTCTAGATGTTATTCCAAGTAACATTGCATTAAGTGGTGCAGAGATTGAATTGAGTAAAGAGGTTGGCTATCACACAATACTTGACCTGGCAATGGAAGGAGTTTCTGAAGGCTATGATTATATTTTTATCGATGTACCTCCTTCTTTGGGTATACTAACAATAAATTGCCTTGTTGCAGCAGATAGTGTTATAATACCCATACAGGCAGAATTCTATGCATTGGAGGGTATGGCTGATCTTTTGGAAGCAATTCAACTGGTTGAAACAAGACTGAAAAGCCCATCACCTATAAAAGGTATTCTTCTGACATTATATGATTCTAGGACAAGACTTGGAAGGGATGTCTATAACAACGTCAAAGAGTACTTTGGAGCTACCGAGTACATTTTTAAAACAACAATCCCCAGAAATGTTACATTAGCAGAAGCACCAAGCCATGGTAAACCTTGTATAATCTATGATGATGAATCTAGTGGTTCACATGCATACCTAAATTTAGCAAAAGAAATTATTAGTAGGGATGGTTCGGAGGGCAATAAATGACTGCTAGGAAAAAGGAAAGTGCCCTTGGGAGAGGGTTGGATGCATTAATAAGACCAGAATTTAATGATGTAGATGAGGCTGATAACAAATTAAAGAAAACAGAATTAAATAAGCCTAATTCTAAGAATATAAGAAAGAATAAAAACAAAACTTCAAAATCAACAAAAAAAGATAAAAAAACAACAAATACAACAACTAATCATTCAGAAAAAAAATCTTCTGTTGATGATACATTGGTAAAGAATGTAATATTGGAAGTTCATAAAAATCCTAGAATATCTCTCTGGTCCGCTAAGTCGGCTGCAGTTTTAAGATTATTAAAAAAAACTAAACCTGAGTTCAGTATAAGTAAAGAAGCTTCAGCTCTTATAGAAGAAGCCGTTAAAAATAAATACCCTGATCTTTGGGAAGTATTTGAAGAAAAGGAAATATAATAATTTAGTTATAAGTTATAACTTATAAGTTTCTCAATTATAACTTATAAGTAAAACTATTAACTTTTAGTAAGGATTTATTTCAAAATTAAAGAGTTGATTGGTAAGAACTTTTTAATTTAACAAATGTTTCAGCCCTACCTATACTTACACCCATTTTTTTCAAGTCTTCCATACTTTTAAAAGAAATATTTCGTTTTCTAGATTCGATTATCCTTCTAGCAGATATTTTACCTATTCCTGGAACTCTGAGAAGATCTTTATATGATGCAGAATTAATTTCAACAGGAAACATTTCCATTTTAGAAAGAGCGGCTGAATATTTTGGATCTAAATCCAACTTCATATTACCATCTTCCTCAAACACAAGTTCATCAAGATCAAAACCATAAGATTGGATTAAATGATCAGCTTGATATAATCTTGAAGTTCTTTTAGGATGTGGTTCAGAATGATTTTCTAAAGGTGTGTTTTTCATAGAATTAAAAGGGCTGAAATAACTTCTTTTAATATCTAATTTTTTCTGAAGCCAATTTGCTCGTTTTAATATTTCAGTATCTGTTTCATCAGTGGCCCCTACAATAAACTGCGTGGATTGTCCGGAAGGTGCGAGATTTTCATCCTTTTTCATTAGCCTTTGTATCCATTTCATCCGCCTTAAAATATCGTTATTGAATGTTTTGGTAGTTGATAATTCTTCAAATCCATCAGGAGTAGCTGCTTCTATATTAACACTCACTCTATCTGCAAGGCTCATGGCACGTTTAAGTAAATCATAAGAGGTCCCAGGTAAAATTTTCAAATGGATATATCCATTGTATTCATGTTCCATTCTAAGTTTTCTTGCTACTTCCACCATATTCTCCATAGAAAAATCTGCATCTCTAGGGATACCAGAACTCAAGAATAAACCTTCAACTAATCTGTTGTTGTAGTAATCAAGAAAAGTAGATGTGAGCTCATTAGGGGTAAATTCAACTCTATTAAATTTATGACCACCATGATTAACACAGTATCGGCAATCATTTGAACATTTATTGGTCATAAGAACTTTAAATAGAGGAATACAAACACCATTTCCTGCTGTTGCATTATATATGCCTGGTAACTTTCCTGAAAGAAAATTATCTGGGTTGTAGTTACCATAGTTACAAAGATCATACCTTGCACTATCACCCAAAATTACCATCTTTTTTACCCTATTCATTGATCTCATGATATGATTATGATATTAATTAAAATTTCTTATAATAAATCAAAACATTATAATAAGATCATGGATCACTAATTAGTATGAGAGCCGTTATTGCAGGAACAGGAAGTGCTGTTGGTAAAACAACCATTTCAACGGGAATAATGAGGGCTTTGTCGAATGAATATGATATACAGCCTTTTAAAGCAGGTCCAGATTATATAGATCCTACATATCATGGCCTTGCTACAGGAAACATTTCTAGAAATCTAGATTCATTTTTCATGTCAGAAGATCAAATAAGAGAAGGATTTCAAAGAGCAATGAAGATTTCAAACGCTGATTTTGGAATAGTAGAAGGCGTTAGAGGTCTTTATGAAGGCATAAGTTCTTTAAATGATGTTGGGAGCACAGCTTCGATTGCTAAAGCACTTAATGCTCCGGTAATTCTTATTTTAAACTCAAGAAGTCTTGTAAAAAGTGCAGCAGCAATTGTAATTGGATTTAAAACCCTTGATCCTAGCATTAAAATTGAAGGAGTCATACTTAACTATATTAAAAACAGGAAACATTATCTCAAAACAAAGGAAGCTGTTGAAAAACTTGCAGACACTACAGTTATTGGAGGAATATCTCGTAATGATTCAATAAAGGTAGAAGAACGCCATTTGGGTCTTGTGCCTGCCATAGAACGTCAAAATATTCTCCAATCCATTGAGAAATGGGGAGATGTAATGGCAGATAATATTGATCTTGATGCATTAATATCAATAATGAAGGGATCTGGAAAATTATCTAGTGGAAGAGCACCTTTGTGGGATGAAGGAAACCGAAACAAAGTAAAAATCGGGGTTGCAATGGATGAGGTTTTCACATTTTATTATCGTGAAAATTTAGAAGCACTTGAAGCAAATAATGCAGATATTATTCCATTCAGTCCACTGCATGATGAGGAACTTCCTGATGTTGATGGAATATATATTGGTGGCGGCTATCCTGAAATATTTGCAAATGAACTTGAATCTAATCAATCAATGCGAAAATCTATTTTAAAGTTTCATAATGAAGGAAATCCAATTTATGCTGAATGTGGAGGGCTTATGTACTTGTCCAAGTCAATAAACAATAGAGATATGTGTAATGTTTTTAATTATCCCTCAACAATGACTAAGAATGTTCAGGCATTGAGCTATGTTATATCTGAAGCACAAAGGGATAATATCATTCTCAAAAAAGGAGAATCTTTTAGGGGTCATGAATTCCATTATTCTAAAGTGGATATTGGAAATGCCAAACCTAAATTTGCATTTAAGATAATAAGAGGAAAGGGTATTTTTGGATCTCAGGATGGATTAATGGAAAACAATACTGTTGCAAGTTATGTACATACTCATGTTGCTGCCTGCACACAATTCGGGTTAAACTTCACAACAAATGCATATTTGCATGAATAAATATATTTTTAAAAAAGTTTGGAGGATCAAAATGCGTATCGCAGTTATAGCAGAAATGGCACCTGCAAAGGCATTCATACCCATAATAAAACAGCTTGATGCTGAAATTATTGGTTTGACCCATGGTCATGGAGTTAACGAATTACTTGGTAAATATTGTTCAGAAGTACATTCTATAGGGCAGAGTAGGGGACAAGGAGCAAAAAAGAGATCCAATACAAAGATCGCATCCCTTGTATTAAAAGATATTTTTAGTGTAGTTAATTCCCTCAAAGGGAAAAAAATTGACCTATTGATGACATGCGGTAATGCTGGTGATGTAAGAAAGGGCATATCCGCATCAAAAATACTTAGAATACCAAATTTACATATTGAACAGGATATTTACAATCCCATTGAAATGATAGCATTTTCAAATCTGATTACAGTCCCATCAGAGAGTTATAAAAAATTTGTAGTTGAAAAATATGGATTGAAAAATGTTCATGTAATTGGTGGTTACCCAATGGCGGCATATGTTAGTGAAATGACTATTGAGGATCAAAATTCACTTAAAACCCGTTATGGTGTTGATGATTTTATGGTTCTTGTGTTTGGGGGAGATGTGAAAGGTGAAGATATTCCTAAAATTATCAAACAAGTAGAACTCATTAACAAGGAGGTTATAATAATTCCATTCAGATTCAGTGCAGAATTTGTAAAAAAATTTGTGACATCTCAAAAATTAATGGTTTTAGATGGTTACATCGAGATTCCAAGTCTTATTAAGGCTTCATCAGGACTTATATATGGTGCAGGAATGGGTTTAACAATTGAAGCAGGGGTTTTATCTGTTCCATCAATCAAGATAGCTGGATTTCACAGGGCTCATTCAAGTGTAGATTTAGCACACGAACTTGGAATTAAAGTGACTGAAATTGACAATATTGCTTCTGCATGTGATCACTTAAACAGTCCAAAAGGTGAATGGTTGGTTAAAAATGCGAATAAGGCAATTTCAAATGTTGTAAAAATTATAAATAATTTTGAACATGAAAAAATAAGTGGTAGTGGAGTAAGTAGTTTTAATAAAATTTGGAATGCACGATCAGAATTCAGATAATTGAATAAAACTCAATATTCCTAAAATTATATATTTTTACACTGTTTTAATATGTAATTAGAATCAAAACTTAATATATTATAGGATTATCACTTATTTGTATCTAATATACTTTTTACTAGGTTATCTTTATATCATCCTTTCATACACATATAAAAGCTTAGCCATAAAAATTAAATCAAAAAATACTTATTTGATCATTTGAATAGCAACTTTGGTGATAAAATGGTTGTAAAAATAGGAATCATTAAATGCGGTAATATAGGTACCTCTCCAGTAATTGACTTATTACTAGATGAGAGGGCTGATAGACCCAACATAGATACTTGTGTAATAGGCTCTGGGGCTAAGATGAACCCAGAAGAAATCGAAAAAGCTGTACCGTTAATGTTAGAAATGGACAGAGACTTCGTTGTATTTATAAGCCCAAACCCAGGTGCACCAGGCCCTGCTAAAGCAAGAGAATTATTATCTGCTGCAGACGTTCCTGCAATCATTATTGGTGATGCTCCAGGATTAAGATCCAAAGACGAAATGGATGAACAAGGATTAGGTTACATCATCGTTAAAGCAGACCCAATGATTGGAGCAAGGAGAGAATTCCTTGACCCAACTGAAATGGCATCATTCAACTCCGATGTGATAAAAGTATTAGCATTAACCGGAGCATACAGAGTAGTCCAGAATACAATAGACGATGCAGTAAATGCTGTTGAAGCTGGAGAAACTCTAGAACTTCCAAAAGTTGTTATATCCCGGGATAAAGCTGTTGAAGCTGCACAGTTTGCAAGCCCATACGCAAAAGCAAAAGCAATGGCTGCATACGAAATTGCAACCAAAGTAGCTGACATAGATGTAGAAGCTTGTTTCATGACCAAAGCTGCTGAAAAGTACATACCTCTCGTAGCTTCAGCACACGAAATGATAGGTGTAGCTGCTAAATTAGCTTCAGAAGCAAGGGATATTGAAAAGGCTAACAACACAGTTGTAAGGACACCTCACGGTGGAAAAGGCCAGACATTGTCCAAATCTGTTTTAATGGAAAAACCAGAATAATTTAAAACCAACGACCTCCGGGTCGTTAATTTTTTGTTTTTTTTAATTAAGTATTTTTTTTTGATA
Organism: Methanobacterium spitsbergense; assembly: GCF_019931065.1. Classification (NCBI taxonomy): domain Archaea; kingdom Methanobacteriati; phylum Methanobacteriota; class Methanobacteria; order Methanobacteriales; family Methanobacteriaceae; genus Methanobacterium; species Methanobacterium spitsbergense. The sequence continues at coordinate 433,057 of NZ_JAIOUQ010000003.1, forward strand.
GGAGTAAATATTTTTTTTCAGGTGTTATTTATGATAGAGAATCTGATCGAAAGATTTTATGAATCAGCAAGTATGAATAGATGGAATGATCATATCCGGCCTGTTGAATTAACTGAATTAGATAAACAAGCCCATAAGATGGTTATAGCATATGTCATAGCCAACTTTGAAGAGAAGGATAGAAATGCTGAAATAAACTGGCAGAATCTTATAGAGGGAGGAATATTCGAATTTTTGCATAGAACAATATTAACTGATATTAAACCACCCGTTTTTCATAAAATGATGGAAGAAAAAGGCGAATCCCTCAATAAACATGTTCTTAAATTGTTAGAAAGTGATATGAATGGATTAAGCCGAGAATTCAAAGAAAATTTCGAAAGATATTTATTTGATTCTAAATATGCACAATTAGAAAAGAAGATTCTTAAAGCAGCACATTATATGGCTACAAACTGGGAATTCAGGATCATTTATCATACATCTCCATTTATTTATGGTATAGAAGAAACCAAAGAGGCTATCGAGAATCAAATTGAAGATCACTTTGATTTAATTGGAGTTCAAAAGCTTTCATTAGAGAAAAAGTCTTTTGGATTTATAGACCTTTGTGGACAGCTACGTTTTCAGGAAAGATGGGCACATTCACCTCGACTTCCGAAAACCTCTGTTTTAGGACATATGTATATAGTTGCAATAACATCTTATCTTTTCTCGCTTGAGAATAATTCTTGCAAAAAACGACTTTATAACAATTTTTTTACTGGACTATTCCATGATCTACCTGAAGTACTTACAAAAGATATTATTTCACCTGTAAAGGGGTATGTCGAAGGTTTAGAAGATATTATCAAGGAATATGAAGAAAATCAAATGAAACCCCGTCTTCTACCACTTTTACCGGTTTCTTGGAGGGAAGAAATGAGATACTTCACACAAGATGAATTTGAAAATAAGATTAAAATAAACGATAATATCCATAAAGGAATTAAATTCAAAGAATTAAATGGTAAATACAATAAAAATAAATTCCACCCCCTTGATGGGAAACTCATTAAGGCATGTGATAAATTAGCAGCATTTATAGAAGCAGATTTTTCAATTAAACATGGAATAACATCAAAACATCTCGAAGAAGGAAGAAAAAATATATATGAAGATTTTAAAACAAAAAAAGTATCAGGAATAGATTTTGGTAGAATATTTAATTACTTTAAAGAAAAATCATTCAAAATCAAAGATTTTTAATAAGTTCAGTAATTTAAAGTGTTTTTCATCCATACTACTCTTCTATTCTTGTTTTTGAGACTTTCTGTGTTAACGGAAAGGAAATTTTCCACAACTTCCAGTTTGCCTAATATTTTGGCGATTTTACGTGTAGACCGCGGATTAGAATGTGTAGGAATGATTAATTGTGGTTTTATCTCTTCTATCAATGTATATCCTTTATCTGAATTAAACATTCCTGAAAAAGGGTTTGAAAATTGCATCAATGCAATATCGATCTTTCCAAGGGATTCTATTTGTTTTATTGTCATATGATCTTGGCCTATATCTCCCATATGTGCAATTTTAAGCCCATCAACCTCTAAAACATAGATAACATTATTGGGATTGTTATAATTAATTTTATTTCCCCGATGTGATGAAGGAATGCTGTAAATATGAATATCTTTAACATCAAATCTTTCAACGGTTCCAATTGATTTTTTACATTTTATTGTTTCAATAAATTTTGGATCTATATGGTCTGAATGTGAATGAGTAATGACCACAGCATCGGGATTTAGATCCAGCTCTTCTTGGGTAGGCATTGAAGTAGGATCAGCAACAATAACAGTTCCTGTAGAAGAAATTATAATAAATGAGTTAGTGGGTGTTGAACTAGACTTACTCACTGTTTGAATAATAGTCTTTCCATTTTCATTTTTTAAAATGGGAACTTTTTTTGTCATTTTACATTCCTGAAATATTTTATCAAACAAGAAGTTTAATTAATTTATATAACTAAATCATAATTTTTTAATTAATAAACTTCATTGAGAAAATATTAAATATTTCACTACATTTTCCATTATCAATATCTTTTGTCCACAATTTCATCTGTCCAACAAATTGCATTCCTTGAGCATCTAAGTATTCACGCATTTGAATAGTGGCTTTTTGTGATTTATTCCCTTCTGAAGTCACAAAGACTGCAAATTGTTTATCCTTTACATTTTTAAGTTCATATAAATATTGATTGATTGCTGCTGGAGTTCTTCCTGCCCAAACAGGGCAACACAAAATAAGACCATCATAGTTCATCAGATCAGTAGTGCAATTTTTTATAGGGACTTTATTTGCTCGAAATGAGTCCCAAATTTTAAAAAGATACCATTTATCATTTTCAGTTTTTATTTCCGTTAAATCTGCATTTATTTTCTTTTGCAGTTTTTTTGCAACTTTAAGGGTGTGTCCTGAATATGAATAACATGCAATCAATGTTTTCAATAATATACCTCCATAAATTCATATCAATTATAAAATTCCCTTTGTGCTTGGAATAGAATCATGTTCTATCATCGATGCTTCTTTGAGTGCTTGAGCAAATGACTTAAAAAGGGCTTCTATTTTGTGGTGGTCGTTTTCTCCTTCTACTTTAGCATTAATGTTTATTTTTGCAGAATTTGCAAATGATGCAAAGAAGTGTCCAATGTTTTCTGTACTTAAATCTCCCACCTTCGCTTTTTTAAATTTAAAATTCAACACAGAATAATTTCTTCCACTAATATCTAATGCAACGGTTGCTAAAGCATCATCCATTGGTACTATTGCATGTGCCATCCGTTTAATCCCTTTTTTGTCCCCAATCGCTTTATTAAATACTTCTCCAAGTAATATACCCACATCTTCCACTGTGTGATGATCATCGACACCAATATCTCCTTTTGCTTCCACTTCTAAATCAAAACGGCCATGCTTTGCAAATGAGTCTAGCATGTGATCGAAGAATTCTATACCCGTTTCAACATTAAATTTTCCTTCACCATCTAGATCTAATAATATTTTAATGTCTGTTTCAGAAGTTTTTCTAATCATTTTTTGTTTTCTCATTTCCCTCATCTCTAATAACCTGTATAGCTTGTTCTGGACATTTTCCTGCACATATTGTACATAAATGGCAGTATTCTAAATTCGTGGCCATAGCTTTCTCATTTATATCCCAAATTTTTGCTCCTTTGGGGCAAGCTTCTTTACATATTCCACAACCAGTGCACTTATCTTTGTCAACTACGATCTTCATTTTTATTACCTTATAACTTATAACTTTTAACTTATAACAAGTATTTTTTAATATTGGAAAATTTGATTTAAAACCATTTTTTAAACATTCTGATGATAAATACTCTTATCCAATTATAAGTTATAACTTTTAAGTTCCAAGTTATAACACATTACATTTGATGATCATAATTATATCAATTTTATTCTTTCATTTCAAATTTATCTATAAAGTAAGAGAATCTCTTTATAGTTTTTCGAAGACTTTTAAAACCCTGATCATCTTTTTTCACACCTTCTAACGTATCCTGTGACCAGAAGTTAGCTCCCATATTTGCCCCATACGCCCCACCACTGATAGGAATAGCACCTGTTAATATGTAAAATGTTAATATTTGCTGCATTGCAAGTTCTTGACCACCAATACGATCTCCACCAACAGAAATGCCCATTCCTACTTTAAAACGCATGAAATCAAAGTTAACTGCACCTAATGCTCTGCATCGATCCATCACTGCTTTTAATTGTGCACTTAATCCTCCGTTGTAAATTGGTGTAGCCATTATAATGCCTTTGGCCTCTATGATCAAGGGATAAAGGTCCTGCATATCATCTTTAACAATACATTCTTTTTTTCTCATGCAATAATCGCAATGTCTGCAAGGGTTAATGGTTTTTCCTCTCAAACCAAAAAATTCAGTTTCAAAACCTTTTTCTTCCAGCATTTTTAATGATTCTTTTAAAACATATTCTGTTGCCTGTTTTCTAGGACTACCACATATTCCCAATATCATTTTAATTGACACCTTCCATGAATGGGTAATGTTAAGTTGAAGAATTAATCTATAATTAATATTGGACATTTAAATAATAAAATTTATGTTTATTAAGGAATAATCAAAAAAAAAGCCATAAAAAGTTAAAAGTCAAAAAAAATTAGAAAATGAGGGAATAATAAAAACCCCCCATATTTATTCTTAGATTGATTCGTCTTCATCCATTGCTAAACGCATGGTATCAGGATCCTGTGGCATGCGGTCTAAAAAGTCTTGAGCTGAACGGCGCACATCCCTTGAACCAATAATATATCGACCAACAACAATTATGTCTGCTTTGCTATCGAGGGCCTTATCAACACGATCTGGAGTTACACCACCTGCAACTGCAACCAGTTTTCCTTTACCAAGTAACTCTTTGATCTGGTTAATATTTCCCCATTCAGTGACTTCTGCTAGTTTTTCTCCTCTTTCAGATTGCATTGTTTCAAGATCAACATTTCTGTGGAGTAGTACAATATCTGGTTTATATTCGAGTCCTTCGAGTTTTGCAACGATATTGTCAACATTCATCATGTCAAGAATAGAATATATTCCTTGTTTCTGAGCTTCGTGAATAGCTTTTTCTATTGATTCAATTGTTCCAAGTCCAGAAATTGCTATGGCATCTGCAGTTTCATCTGCAGCCATTTTAACTTCAATTCTACCCACATCGAGTGTTTTAAGATCTGCAATGATAAATGCATCATTTTTAAGCTCTCTGATCTTTCCAATGATTCCAACGCCGAATTTCTTGACAAGTGGTGTTCCAGCCTCAATGAGTATTCTTTCTCTGTTTGGAAGTGTATTTATTATGCGTTCCATCTCTTCCATGTTATCTAAGTCAAGTGCAACTTGTAAATATGGGGGGCTCCACAATCTTGTTACTTTGAATCCCATTACAGGATGTGTTCCACGGTCTTTTTCTGCTAAAACCTTTTTAACAGACGGATAACCTTCCATTGCTCTTTGTATTGCGAGTTTGGTTGCACCGTAATTGTACTGGTAGATTTTACGGTAATTTTCAGCACCAGGATGTATAAACACCCCTGCAATAATAACAAGATCTTCAACATCTTCTTTTGGAATTAATCCTTCAGCAACAGCATCTGCTACAGCGCGACCTACTGCTGTTTGAGCAGGTCCAAATATTTTGTCAGCATCCTCTAAATCTCTTACAGTTACTTTTGGTACTATTAGTGTTGCGGGTTTGGTCAACAAATTTGGTCTTATTACAGATAAAAGTGGTGTGTGTCCTATTGACATATCGGCCATATTATTTACGAATGCAGCCCCGACAGGACCATTTTTATCTCCAATTATTAAATCAACGTGAGCGATTTCATTGCCATTTCCTATTAAGGCTTCACCTATTTGATACATAATTATTATCCTCCATTATTAGTCTAATTAATCTTATGGATCAGATCATATAAATAAATATTTCAAATATTTTTTAAAATACTTAGAATTTTATTTTATGATGATTGATGATTTATTTTTTACATGATTGAGTTATATTTGTTTAATGAATCTTAAATAAACAATAAAAAAAGTAATGAGGCTTACCAACCCAATTAAAAACTTATTCATATTAAATAAAAAAAAATATAGGATGTGGAAAGACTATTGTGTTAAATGTCCTTCTATGAAATCGTCATATCCTTGAAGATCGAGTAATCCATGACCTGAGAATGATATTAAAATATTTTTCTCTTCTCCTGTCTTTTTACACTTCAAAGCTTCATCTATTCCTACTTTTATAGCATGACATGTTTCTGGAGCAGGTATAACTCCTTCAGTATTTGCAAATATTTTGCCTGTTTTAAATATTTCTGTCTGATTTACTGTTCTTCCCTCTATAAGACCTTGATTAACCAATAAAGCAACCAACGGTGCCATTCCATGATATCGTAAACCGCCTGCATGAACTGATGGAGGTACAAAGTCATGTCCAAGGGTGTACATTTTCATTAGTGGAGTTAAACCAGCTGTGTCTCCATAATCATATCTGTATTCTCCTTGTGTTAGTGTTGGGCATGATGAAGGTTCTGCAGCTAGGAACTCACAGTCTAGGTCTCCTGAAATTTTATCTTTCATGAAGGGGAATGCTGCTCCACCAAAGTTACTTCCTCCTCCCACGCATCCCACTAATACATCGGGGGTTTCATCTATAAGTTCGAATTGTTTCTTGGCCTCTAGACCAATTACTGTTTGATGGAGAAGTACATGGTTTAAAACACTTCCGAGGGTATAAAATACTTTTTCATCAGTTAATGCATCTTCAATAGCTTCAGATATTGCGATTCCAAGGGATCCTGGATGATTTGGGTCTTCTTTAAGTATTTTCCTACCGAAATCTGTTCTATCACTTGGTGATGGTATAACTTCTCCGTTGTAAAGATGCATTACTGTTTTACGATATGGTTTTTGTTTGAATGAAACATTTACCATATAAACTGTACATTCGAGCCCTAAAAGTGAACATGCGAGAGATAATGCAGATCCCCATTGTCCGGCTCCTGTTTCGGTTGTTAATCTTTCAGCACCAGCTTTTTTAGCATAATATGCCTGGGCAATCGCTGTGTTTAATTTGTGGCTGCCAACAGGAGACATATCTTCACGTTTGTAGTATATCTTTGCGGGTGTATCTAAATACTTTTCAAGTCCCGTTGCTCTAAAAAGCGGAGTAGGCCGTCCTACCTGCTTGTATACGTTTCTAATTTCTTTTGGGATATCTATCCATCTTTCCTGTGACATTTCTTGCTCAAGAACATACTTGGAAAATATTTTTGGTAAATTTTCAAGTTGTTGTCCCTCTTTAGTTTGTGAGGATGCAGGGAGTTCCACAGGTAGATCTGCAACTATATTATACCATTTTTTTGGAGTGTCCTTTTCTGGAAGTGTTATTTTATACATTCAATCACCTATCCATGATATTTAATCATTCAAATTATGGTTTTAACCAATTATTATTCTTAAACTACCTAATGTACCTTAAGTTTAAGTTGTACTAAATCTATTTTTAATGTATTATTTAAATCTTTGTTGTCCACATATGTACATTATCAATTCTAGAGAATTTAATAGGATAAACAACAAATATATTTATATGAATATACTAGCTGTTGATGTTGGAGTTGGAACACAGGATATAATGTTTTATGATACAGATTATCCAATAGAAAATTCTATAAAAATGGTTATGCCCTCACCAACCAAGATACTTGCAAAAAGGATTCGAAAACACCACAATGATATTTTAATTAATGGTAATACCATGGGTGGAGGTCCTGTTAATAAAGCTATAGAAAATCATATTAAAAGAGGATACAAAGTTCTTATGACTGAAAATGCTGCGCGGACGGTTCGAGATGATTTAAAACGTGTAAAGTCATTAGGTATAGAAATTGTATCTGAAAGAGAACATCATCCGGAACTTGGAAGGGTGGAACTCAAAGATATAGATTTAGATTCAATAAAAGAGTCATTATCCAAATTTGAAGTAAAATTGGATTTTGATTGCATTGGTATTGCAATCCAAGATCATGGATATCTGGAAGGAGTAGGAGATCGGAACTTTCGATTCATGAAAATAAAAGAAAAACTTAATGTTCCAAGGTATCCTGAAGAATTTGCTTATTATGATATGGTTCCAGAATATTTCACCAGAATGAATGGTGTTTTAAACACTTTAAAGGGTTATAAACCAATTATTATGGATTCAAAGTTTGCATCAATATGCGGTGCTACGTGTGATCCTATTGTTAAAGAGTTAAATAGTTATATTGCTATTGATATAGGGAATGGACATACCCTTGCTGCTGCATTTGATAATGGAAAAATAATTGGTGTTTTTGAGCACCATACAAAATCACTAGATCCTGAAAAAATCAAATATCTCATTGAAAAACTTATTGATGGAACAATAACTCATAATGAAGTTCATGATGATGGTGGTCATGGTGCCTGGACTACTGCTCCAATGGATAATATTGAATGCGTAGTTGCAACAGGACCAATGAGAGGAATACTGCAGAAAACTGGCATGAAAGTTCATTATGCGGCTCCTGCAGGGGATGTAATGATGGCTGGTCCAGTAGGACTTATTAAAGCAATAATGTCAAGACATACAGATTAATACAAATAAATACTATTGCATTTAATTTAAACATTTATTTCAATAAATCAAAGGATGAATCATGATACTCGATCCACACATACACAGTACCTACTCCAGTGATTCTACTGCATCCCCGAGGGATATAGTTAAAAAAGCAAGATCTATAGGTTTGGACGCGATAGCAGTAGCAGATCACAACACGATTAAAGGGTCATTTGCTACAATTGAAGAGGCAAGAAACTATAAAGACTTTGTTGTTGTGCCTGCAATGGAAATAAGCTCAAATAAAGGGCATATTGTGGCATTGGGAATAAAAGAAGATGTTCAACAGGGATTATCTCCAGAAGAAACTGTTGAAACAATTAGAGAACTAGGTGGAATAGCAATAGCCGCACATCCATTTGTTAGTTACAGGGAAGGATTATGTGACAATGTCAAAGAACTGGATATAGATGCCATAGAAACACTTAATTCTAGATATGTTTTCGGATATTCTAATTGGCGTGCAAAAAATCTAGCAGAAAAAAGAAATCTCCCTGAAATAGGATCCAGTGATGCTCACTTTTTAGGGGCTATAGGAAGTTGCGTTACAGAGTTAGATGCTAATTTTACCTATGAAAGTATAATTGAAGTGATTCTATCTGGAAAAACTAATGTATTTGGTGATAGAACCCCATTACCACTTATTTTGAAAGAAGTTATTAACAAAAAAATCAAGAGAATTGGTTAAAAGTATTCAGAAAATCAGAAAAGCCATAACTTAATGGAATTATCAAATTTTTTTTAGAATAAAGAACCATAATTTTAAATCGTTTAGTTCCATATTAAAATTATGATATTCGATTTCTTTCAGGGAATACTTGAATACATTCGACAAAACTTTGTTTACCTTCACCCAGGATACACTATACTCAACACTGTAGTATTTGGTATAATTCTCGGTATTTCTATTCTACTAATTATTAAAATGTTTAAATATATTAAAAAAGATCCAGCCGACCTTATGATTCCACTGATTCCATTCATATTTTTTGGATCAAGTGCTAGAGCATTGGTTGATAATAATATTTATCCACTTACTTATATTCTTGTAACACCCGGGTTATACATTTTTACAGGACTCATGGCGATTTTTACTGTATTAGCTTCAGTTTATATTGAGAGAAAAACTAATTTTGATTATAGATACATTATATTAACAGTAGGGGCTGTTATTTGCATACCAAATATATTATTTATGGGTCCGATTAATATTATCGCAACTTTACAAGTAGTGGGAGTTTGGGCCCTGATATCTTCGATATTTGTGCTTTTAAAAAATAAATGGTCTTTATTGAAGAATAAATTTAATTTAAGTGTTCTAATGGCGCATCTTTTCGATGCATCTTCCACTTACATTGCAGTTGATTTCTATGGCTACAGTGAACAACATGTTCTTCCAAGTGCGCTCACAGGATTAGTTGGATCTGCAATTGTCATGTTCCCACTCAAAATAGCAGTAATATTAGGTGCATTGTATATTATAGATAGCTATATTGAAGATAGAACAATTGCTAATATGCTGAAACTAGCTATATTCATTTTAGGCCTTGCTCCGGGTCTAAGAAATTTCCTAAGTCTTATCATGGGTACTTGAGGAAATTAGTAATTGAATGGAGTTTACATAATTTGTTATTCATAAAATAATTAGTATAACAAATTTTTTTAAACGCATAAATAATATATATAATTAATATTGTCAAACTAAATGAGGTCTTTCAATGTATGTAGAAACAGTGAAAAAGACTATGAAACTCCCGAAGACAGTTAGAATTTTAGATACCACTCTAAGAGATGGTGAACAAACTCCGGGAGTAGCAATAACAGTCGATGAAAAGATAAGAATTGCAAAAAAATTAGATAAACTAGGTGTTGATACCATGGAAGTAGGGTTTCCTGCATCTTCGCCTGGTGAAATGAGAGCAGCACGTGAAATTTTAAAACTGGGACTTAACTCCCAAATATGTGGTTTGGCAAGGGTATTGCGTTCTGATCTTGACGCTGCAATAGACACTGGCGTTGATTATATACATACATTCATAGGAACTTCTCCTCTTCATAGAGAATACAAACTTAAAATGAGCCAAGAGGAAATTCTCAATAAATCAGTTGAATCTATAGAATATATAAAGGATCATGGAATAACTGCAGAGTTTTCTGCAGAAGATGCAACAAGGACAGAATTTAGCTATCTTAAAGAGATATATAATGCTGTTGAAGAAGCAGGGGTGGACTACATTAATGTGCCGGATACCGTAGGTGTAATGGTTCCTGCTTCTATGAGATGGATTATTTCGGAAATTAAAAAAACTATTAAAGTTCCCATCAGTGTGCACTGTCATGATGACTTTGGAATGGCTGTAGCCAATTCTTTGAGTGCTGTTGAAGCTGGAGCTAGCCAAGTTCATGTTACTATTAATGGTCTAGGTGAAAGAGCAGGCAATGCTTCCCTTGAAGAAGTTGTTATGGCATTAACATCCCAATATAACATTAAAACTAATATTAATACAAAACTTTTAGTAGATACATCTGAATTTGTTTCTAGAATTACTGGTATTAAAATGCCTCCAAACAAAGCCATAGTTGGCGAAAATGCATTTGCTCACGAAGCAGGGATTCATGTACATGGAGTACTCCAAAAAGCAGAAACATACGAACCAATCACGCCTGAAATGGTTGGACATACTCGTCGAATTGTTTTAGGTAAACACACTGGTGCTAATGCAATAAAAGCAAAACTTGAGGAATATGGGATTGAACTTAATAAAGATCAATTTTGTAAGGTATTCGATCAAATAAAAAAGCTTGGTGATAAGGGGAAATGTGTAACAGATGCAGATTTAAAGGCAATGTCAGAAACTGTTCTTGGTAGAGCTCAAAAGGAAATAGTGAAGCTTGAAGGATTTTCAGTAATGACTGGTGACAATGTAATGCCAACTGCTACTGTCAAGCTTAACATTGATGGGACAATAAAAACTGCTGCAAAAACGGGTGTAGGGCCAGTTGATGCGGCTATAAATGCAATACAAAGTTTAGTAGGGGAAACTGCCGATATTGAACTTAAAGAATATAATATTGAAGCAATTACTGGAGGTACAAACGCTCTTGCAGAGGTTTTCGTTATAATGGGTGATAATAATGGAAACAGGGCAACAGGAAGATCCACTACTGATGATGTTGTACTGGCAAGTGTTGAAGCGGTTTTAGATTCAATTAACAAGATACTTATTGAACGTTAAATAAATTAAATCATTAAATAACTGAAAACTTTCTTTGGGGGATAAAGTGGATGGGATCAAAGATTCTGGTAGTTGAAGATGAAAGAATCACTGCAGAGGATATAAAAAGTGGCCTAGAAAGTGCAGGCTATCAGGTTCCTGCATTGGTTTCTTCTGGAAAAAAGGCCATAGAACTAGCAGGAGAGGTTAAACCAGATTTAGTTCTTATGGATATAAAATTAAAGGGTAAAATGGATGGAATAGAGGCAGCTGGGCAGATTAAATTGCGTTATGATATCCCAGTTATCTACTTAACTGCATATTCGGATGAATATACTGTACAGCGTGCCAAAATTACAGAACCTTCAGGATATATTATTAAAGAATCTACAGGATTATTGAAAAAGCCTTTTGAGGAGAGCGAACTTCACACAGCTATTGAAATTACTCTTTACAGACATAAAATGGAGAAAGATCATGATATCCTATTGGCAGCGATGCTAAAAAACATCAATGAAGGTGTGATTGCAACTAATGTAGATGGTAAAATAAAACTAATGAATACAGTTGCTGAGGGGATAACTGGTTGGAAAATTGAAGAAGCTATGGGAAAAGATTTAAGAGACGTATTTACTCCTTTAAATCATATTATAAAAACATTTAAAGATCTAAGACTGAAAAACGAGATTTCAGCAGATGATACATTATTAAGATCAAAAAAAGGACAAAGTATTCTAGTTAAATGTAATTTTAAAGTAATTAAAGGTGATAATACGGATATTAACGGTTATATTCTTGTATTTAATCGTATCATGGCGTAATAATAGGGAAAATGTCAATAGTCCATAGTGAGGATGAGAGTATTATTATGGATCAGGAAACCAAGAAAAATTGGGATAAAAGTTTCCAGTCATATTTGCTACTGTGAAGATGACACGAACCAGATCTGTTATTATGGATATTAATTTAAGGGTGAATTAGCGATATTGAGGCAGTATATACTATGGGATCAAATTTTCTATTAGAGTAATATTAACGTCATATCCTGATAAAAATACGGTTTGAAGTGGTGAAACAACTAAACCTTCAGTATTTATATTAATTATTTTAATGATCTTTATCAGATAGATATAACTCTTTAAATGGTTGCAAGATGGGTTATATTATTGAATCTATTTGTAAATACAAAAAGAAGCTCTCCAAGAACATAAAATTTATATATTATTAAATATATTTAAAAAGCAGGGTATTTTATGGAGGGTTTAATACGAATGTAGTGGAAAATATTGTATACATTGGAAACAAACCGGTAATGAACTACGTTTTAGCTGTTGTAACTCAAATGAATGGGGGATTTTCAGAAGTAACTTTAAAAGCAAGAGGCATGGCTATTAGTAGGGCAGTTGATGTTGCGGAAATAGTGAAAAACAGATTCTTAACAGGTTGAAGTAGGAAATATAAATATTTCAACCGAGGAAATTTTAAACAATGAAGGATCATCTTCAAATGTTTCTTCAATTGAAATATTGCTTTCTAGACAAGTTTAACTCCTTATGAAATTAACCTAATTTAAAAATTCTAGATTTTTTTTTAATACAATTTAACCTGTATATCTTAATAAAAATATTAATTAGTAAAATCAAAGGCATTAATATGAAAATTGGATTTTCAACACTCGCACTTTTCATGAGTTCATTTGAGCAATTCTTAGAAACGGCTTCAAAAGATGGATTTCAGCTTATAGAAATATTATGCGAGGGTCCTTACTGGCCTAGAAATTTATTATCCCTTGAAAAAGTTGATTTAGATGTTTTTAATTCGTATGATATCGATGTGTACATACATTCACCAACCATAGATCTAAATCCTGCAAGTTTAAATCCGGGAATTAGGGAAGAAACCCTTAAACAACTTAAAGAAACAGTTGATTTTGGAATAAAAATTAATGCAAAGGCAATTACAACTCATCCTGGCCTAATCCATAGGTTTGAAGAAAGGGTAAGAAAATATGGAATGCAACATTCAATTGAAACCCTAATTAAAGCAAATGATTATGCAATGGGAAGAGGTATTAAATTCTCTATTGAAAACATGCCCAATAAATATGCTTATTTCTGTAACAATGCTGAAGAACACCAATTTTTTATTAAGGAATGTGGTTCATATGCCACCATAGATACGGGCCATGCAAATACTACTAATGATGTTGAATCATTTTTTAAAATGAAAAAAATTGCATACTATCACTTGAATGATAATAATGGGGAAAAAGACCAACATCTACCATTAGGTGAGGGAAATTTTGATCTTAAACTGCTTAATGGTGTAGATAAAGGTATTATTGAATTAAATAGTTATCCAAATATTCTTAAAAGCAGAGATTTATTAATATCCTCAAATATCGGATAAATCAAGCGTGTTATGTTATTATTCAATTATTTAACTTATTGTTAGAGAAGGAGGGTAATTTATGGTAAGTAAAGTTTATTTTACTGATTTTAGATCTAGAACAGACGTCGATAATAAGATTAACAAAATAAAAATACTTTTTGAAGCAGCTAACTTCAGAGGATTAATGAATAAGGATGAATTGGTGGCTGTAAAACTACATTTTGGAGAAGAAGGTAATGATTCATATATTAGCCCAGTATTAGTTCGACAAGTAGTTGACAAAATATATGAAGCTGGTGCAAAACCATTCATAACCGATACTAACACCCTTTACTTTGGAAGTAGGCACAACTCTTTAGATCATATAAAGACGGCTATTCTTCATGGTTTTGATTATGCAGTTTCTGGAGCACCTTTAATTATTGCAGATGGTCTTTTGGGTAATTACTCACACAATATAAAAATAGAACAGAAACATTTTGAACAGGTTAAAATTGCAGGAGACATAGAAAATGCCGATTGTATGATAGTTATGTCACATTTCAAAGGGCATGAAATGGCAGGTTTTGGCGGGACTATAAAAAATCTTGCAATGGGATGTGCATCAGCAGAAGGCAAATTGGAACAACATGAATGTGTAAAACCCATTATAATGGACGGCTGTACTTCTTGCGGTATATGTCATAAATCCTGTCCTGTAGATGCATTGTATTTAAATGATCAAGGGGCTATAATGGATTATGATCGATGTATAGGATGTAATAACTGTATATCTGCATGTTCTGAATCTATAATTAAACTAAATTATGAAAACATGAACGAATTCATAGAAAAAATGACTGAATATGCATTAGGTGTAGTTAAAAGTAAGAAAGGTAAATTAGGATATATGAATTTTTTGATGAATATAACTCCGGATTGTGATTGTCTTCCTTGGAGTGATAGTCCAATAGTTCCAGATATAGGGATATTAGTATCAGATGATCCTGTAGCGCTAGATGCTGCTAGTTATGATCTAGTAAATCAGCAGATAGGTTTCAAAAATTCAATGCTCCATCATCATTATCTTGAGGGAGAAGATAAGTTTAATGGGGTTTGGGATATGGTGGATGGCCATGTGCAGATTAATTATGGACATAAAATAGGTCTTGGAAACCCTGAATATCAATTAATTGATATTAGCTCAAAAAAATAAACTATTAATTATTAAAGTATTATTTGAGACTTCTTAATTTTTTTAACTAATTTATTGAATATCCCTTAATTTATAAACAAATTTCTTTATAAATTTGGATGTCATTGAATATATGGACTGAAAACCTTCAATCCTACTTTAATTATTAAGTTTTTCGATTTAACTTCAATCACAAATAATAAATAATAAAGAACATTATGTGTTAGATAATGGTGCTATAAATGAAGCTAATCGAGTTATAAATATTTTATAATTAGTTAATAGTAGGAGGATGATTTTATGGATTTTGCTTATGTTTTCTTTTTCCTAACAATATTCGTGGCAATTTTGTATATTTTTATTTCAAAATTTAAAAATAAACCATTAGGTAAAAAGAGAATTGTTGAAATTTTTCTATTAACATTTTTAGTTCTGTCAGTGGGTATTGGTAGTATATGGGCTTTTATTGGGCATTATTTCCTTTCTGCACAAGTCGCTGCCAGTATTGGATGGGCTTCAGGTAATCCATTCCAGCAAGAAGTAGCATTTGCAAATTTAGCAATTGGGGTACTTGGTGTTCTATGTTACTGGTTTAGGGGTAATTTTTGGACTGCAACAGTTATTTCAAGTTCTATATTTTTATTGGGAGATTCGTATGTTCATATTATGAATATGTTTCAATTTGCAAATTATGCACCGGGAAATGCAGGTTCAGTATTGTATATGGATATAATTGGTCCTATTATCATTATAATACTTTTAATTGTTTATAAGGCAATGGAGAAAGAGGCCATTAAAAATTCAATTAAAAGCCTTGAAAATTCCCTTAAAAAGGAATAGGGTTTATTAAATTTTTAATTTGATTAACCTTCATAATAACGGATTAAGGAGTTTGTAGGGATGGCCAATTTTAATAACAAAAAAAGCGTTTGGATGAGTACTAAACGCATTGAAACACTTGTTGATGGCGTTTTTGCTATTGCACTGACTTTACTCGTTTTAAATATTGATGTACCCAATATAGTGGGGTCTGTCACTGATCCAGTGCTCTGGCAGTATATTGTAAATTTGAGTCAGCAGCTTTGGATATATGCTTTTAGTTTTTTATTACTTTCAAGTTTCTGGAGGGCAAATCATCAACAGTTTTTCTTTATTAAAGAGGCAGATAGTAATCTTATTTGGATAACTGTTCTTTGGTTGATGTTTATTGCTTTAGTTCCATTTTCAACAAATTTTGTTAGTAATTATGGTAGCCATTCCATTCCCATGTTTTTCTTTAATTTAAACATGCTTATTATTGGAGTATTCTATATTTTGATCTGGACATATGTTAGTAAAAAGAATTATTTTTATGAAACTGTGGATAAGAAACAATTGAAGTTAATTAATAGGATAAATTATATTCTACCTATAGTTGCACTAGTTGCAATTGGCGTTACATTTGTAAAACCTTCTTGGAGTCCTTATTCATATTTTCTGATTTTTATCTTGAAGATGAATATTAAAAGGATTTAGTTGGCTAGTTGGTGAATATTTTTCTACAGTAGAATAAGATAGGTATATTTTAATTTACGAATTGATAATATTAAGCAAATAATTTCTACTGTAGAATTAATTTATATATATAAGATTAAAATAATTATATGATCTCATAAATAACTAAAAATCAATATTAATTAGTTCTCGGATATTTTTAATAACATAATCTGCAGCATTATAGACTTTTTCCGGAGTTATTTCATTTTGTTGAAGTGTTAAAACTCCCACATCTGCTTCTTCAAGTGCTAATATGTCATTAGAGCTATTACCTACCATCATGACTTTATATTTGCTCTTCAAATCTTTTATAATTTCTTTCTTTCTTCTTGAATTTGCTGTATCAAATACATTTTCTTGAGGTACATTAATGAACTTTGCAAGTTGTTCAAGAGAAGTTTTTCTATCTCCTGAAGCTACAAAAATGTCTATTCCTCTATTTTTAAGTTCATTAATAACAAATGGAACTTCTTTAAAAATTCGTCCCCCGGCTGTTATGGTAAATTCAATTTTACCAGTTTTCATATTTACTATGAAACCTGATCCACTGCATATATGAACATTATATTTTTTTTCTACTACGGAACAATAAGTGTCTTGAACATCACTTATACAAGATTTATCATCTTTAATTGCTTCTAAAAGTTCATCTTTACTAATATCAACTTTAGAATAGCTAATATCAAAGTCTACATCGTTTTTTTTCAGGAAATGTCTGATGGTTTGATGGGGATTTGCTTTATTGATACATTTTGAAGGGTCTGTTTGAAGAACAACCAAGGCACGATTTTCATCACGATCTACAACATCAATAGAAGCAACATTATCACATATGGCTCCAGTTTTAAGATCTTTAATGGCCTTGTAACGCTTTATAAGTGTACCTGAGTTATCGAAGACAACTGCTTTCATTTTTACCATCTCAAAAGTTTATTGTTTCATATTACATAAAACTATTAGGTAATTGATCTAAATTTAAATTTGATTATTAATATAATTTGATAACTAAAATCTTACTAATACTAAATTAAATTAATTTTGGGCATTCAACAAGAAATAAATGCCTAATATCATTAAAAAAATTCCACTAATATTCATTATGAATTTGTAATGTTTTTCAGTCATAATCTGCGATCCTCTGCTAGTGAAAAATGATACTCCACTGAACCAGCTTAAATCCGAAGCCCAGTGTCCTACAAGAAATCCTAAAACACCTAATATTCCTGCAAGTTCCAGTCCTTTAAAAATAAATGCCCATCCAATGGTGGCCCACCATATGAAAAAGAAGGGATTTGAAACACTTGTAAAAAAACCACTTAAAATAGGACCATAATCCTTCGTAATTCCATTATTTTCTTTTAATTCGCTAAGTGAATTGGATGATCTCGTTATTCTAAAACCCATTAACAACATCATAATACCGCCTAAAGTACCAATAAAGAATACAGCAGTACTTGACCCAATGAACCATCCAAGTCCCGCAAATATAAGCAATATTAAGGCTAGTTCTGCAATATAATGTCCGATAACAATCAAAGGCCCAGCAATAAATCCCCTTTTTAGCGAATCTGAAATAGTAACAGTTAACATTGGCCCCGGCACCAAGGCACCGGATAGACCAACTGCAAATGAAGTAATTATAAACAGTAATATTTCAATCAAATTATCAACACCGGTACAAAATAGAATTTGAACTTAAATAAAATAAATAAGATTTTATTTCAGAATTCTAAGAATAATAAATTAAGATAAGAAGGAGTTAACAATCGTTTAAAACCTTCATGATCTCAGACAGATGATAATCAATGGTTTCCATTTGTTCTTTATTGAAAGACTTGGATCTTATTAGGAATCTATAACGTTCAAACACATGGCCCATTTTGTTAAGAACTTCCGTTCTATGTATCTTCTGTTCGTACATTAAACCACCAAATTATAATTAATTTTATACTTTATATACTTATGTCTGATTATCAGTCAAGGAAATTGATATTACTACCTATACCTCTTTCAAGGGCTTTTTCATAGACTTTCCATGCTGTAATAACATCCTGAACAGCTAGTCCCGTTGAGTCAAATATGGTTATATCTTCATCCGAAACTCTACCAGGATTCTTACCAATTATTACATCTCCAATTTTTGCTGAAATATCATCTCTTGTGAGAATACCTTCTGCAACTGGTACATTAATTTCACCACTATGTCTGGCTTGTTCCCAACAATCTATAAATACCTTAGATTTTTTAAGTAATGCAGATTCAAGTTCTTGTTTTCCCGGAGCGTCTGCACCCATTGCATTTATATGAGTTCCTTCGCTTATCCATTCTGCCTTTAAAATAGGTTTATTGGCTGGTGTTACAGTTACAATTACATCGACATCTTTAACAGCTATTTCTGCAGTTTCAACTGCCTTTACATTAATACCAAATCTTTCATTGGCCAATTTAGCGAAATTTTCCCGGGATTTACATGTCCTACAGAAAACTTTGGCATTTTCAATATTCATAACTTCTTTAAGGGCCATTAGTTGGGTAAAAGCTTGTTTACCTGCCCCTATAATTCCCAATGAGGTTGAATCTGACCTTGCCAGATATTTAGTACCAACACCAGCTGCAGCACCAGTTCTCATATTAGTGATCCAAGTACCATCCATAACTGATATAGGAAAGCCAGTTTTTGGATCGAAAAGCTCTATTACGCCCATAACAGTTGGTAAATCATGATCAAGCGGATTACTAGGGTGAACATTAACACATTTAACTCCTGCCTGATCCATATCCTTAACGAAACAAGGCATAATACGCAGATCGCCATTGTATTTTTTAAAAAACAGGTATTTCTTGGCAGGCATCTGAACTCTTCGATTTGCATGCATACTATATGCTGTTTCAACAGATTCAATAACTTCATTCATTTCTATTAGTTGTTTTATTTCACTCTGTTTCAATAGAAGTGTTTCATACATTGTAGCACCTTTCATGAATTTTAATATGATATATGTTTTATATCCAATTTGGGAATTAAATTTCGATTAATATTTTATTTAAATTGACGTTTAATAATCAATAATAGAATTGACTTAATTAAAAATAATGATAGTTTAATTTGTTATGGTGAAAAAAAGTTTAGAATATTATAAAACTTAAATAGGTTACAATATGGAAATCGACGTGAAAAAAAGGTTTTGGGAAGTGGATTCACTCCGTGGTTTGGCAATAATCACAATGATAACATATCATTTCCTTTTTGATATCACATTTTTTGGTGTATACTCTTTTGAAGTTAATTCTGGATTTTTATGGTATTTTGCACGTGCAACTGCATTCACATTTATATTTTTAATGGGTGTTTCATTAACTCTAAGCAATTCAAGATCAATGATAACTGGTGAATACCTCGAAGGAGGAATACTCAAAAAATATCTTAAAAGAGGTCTTAAAATATTTTCATTAGGCCTTCTAATAACATTTGCAACATGGATTTTTATACCCCAAGAGTTTATAATATTTGGGGTGCTCCATTTTATTGGAATATCTATTATTTTGGCTTATCCATTTATAAAACGAAAATATCTTAATTTGATCTTAGGAATATCCATTATTTTACTTGGAATTTATCTTGGAAATTTCATTTTTGATTTCACTTGGTTTATGTGGTTAGGTTTCATACCCAACAATCTTCAAACTGTAGATTACTTCCCATTAATCCCCTGGTTTGGAGTTGTTTTGTTAGGATTATTTTTTGGAGGAATACTATACAAAAATTATCAGAGGCAATTTAATCTTCCTGATCTTTCCAGTAATTATATCATTAGGGGTTTTTCATTTTTGGGTAGAAATTCACTTACCATCTATTTGATACATCAACCAATACTAATAATTCTTTTATATCTTTTAGGAGTAGTTAATATCAATTACATATTTTAATGTTAACTAAGATTTTATTGTCTTATTAACTGATCAAAAATTATAATATTAAAGTAGATTAAAAACAAGAACAAATTAAGAATCACTTTACAAAAAGCAGTAATATTTATATTCTCCCATATTAATTACAGGTGTGACTATGAAACTATTGGATAAGTCAGAATTAATTAAAAATCATGAAATCACGGCATTAGAAAACCTTGAACAATTTTGTAACAATATCGACGCGAACAATGGTCGTTATAATGCCTTTTTAGAAATAAATAAGAATTCAGCAATTGATTGTGCATCAAATATTGATTCAAGAATCAATAACGGTGAAACAGTTGGAAAACTTGCAGGATTGGTTGTTGGAATTAAAAGCAACATCAACGTTGAAGATTTTCACATAACGGCCGCTTCAAGGACCCTGGAAAATTATCTTGGAAGCTATGATGCAACAGTAATACAAAGAATAAAGGAAGAAGACGGAATTATTATTGGAATGACCAATATGGATGAATTTGCTGCAGGAAGTTCCACTGAAACATCATATTTTGGCCATACTGAGAATCCCGTTGCACTTGGCAGGATTCCTGGAGGTTCAAGTGGTGGCAGTGCAGTAGCAGTAGCAGCAGACATGTGCGACTTGGCTATTGGATCTGATACTGGTGGTTCAATTAGAAATCCTGCATCTCATTGTGGATTAATAGGATTTAAACCCACATATGGGATGGTTTCTAGGCAGGGACTTATGGATCTTGCTATGAGTTTCGATCAGATAGGACCTTTTGCAAGAGATCCTGGGGGAGCTGCTCTGATGCTGGAAGTTATTGCAGGTTACGACAAAACAGAGTGCACATCATTGGACTTTAAAATTCCAAACTTCACAAATTCTGTAAAAAACTGTGAAGATTCCATTAAAGGGATGAGGGTAGGTGTAGTAAAACAATTCTTTGATGTGTCCGATGATAAGATAGTCAATATAATTGAAGAATCCATTGATAAAATGAAAGAGATGGGGGCAGAAGTAGTTGAATTAAGCTTCGATTATATTGATTTATGCTTACCTACCTACTACCTCATAAACTATGTCGAGTTTTTCTCTGCAACTAGGAAGTACGATGGAAGGAAATATGGTAACAGAATCGAAGATGTATGTGGCGAAGAAGTTTTGAGAAGGATTCATATGGGTTCTTATATCAGTCAAAAAGAGTTCAGCGGTAAATATTATAAAAAAGCACTACAAGCTAGATCGTTAATTAAAAGAGAGGTTAACAAGCTCATCAATGATGTGGATGTAATGGTTGGTCCAACTGTTCCAAAATTACCTCATAAAATTGGTACCACATTGGACCCTCTGGATATGTATTCATATGATGTTCTGACGGTAATAGCTAACCTCGCAGGAATACCGGCTGCAAGTACTCCGGCAGGTGATGTTCGCGGTATACCAGTAGGTCTTCAGATCCAATCCAAACCACTTGATGATGCAAAGATAATTGGAATGATGGCTGCCTTAGATGTTATGGATTAAATTTTCTTCCATCTAAATTCTTTTTTTAAATTTTTTCATTGATTATTATTTTGCTGTATAAGACAAAGCATTTAAGGTAAAAATATCTATGCTATCTTAAGAGAATAAAGAATCTTTAAACATAAAAAGAAACGAATTTATTACATTATTTTTAAAACCTTATCGTAAAATATTTTTAATGGCATTAATACTTGCTATATTAGGTATTTCTGCATATTGGTTTACATATTCATGGTTACCTACATATCTACAAGGCAGAAATCTTTCAGTAACAAAATCTGCATTATGGATAATTGTAAACCAGATAGGAGGAATTATTGGCCTAATATCTTTTGGTTATGTTGCAGATAGATTTGGTCGAAGACCAGCATTTTCATAATTTGCAATGGCTATGGCTATGGGGTTAATAATGATTACAGTATTTTGGGATAATATTGCAAATTATCCTCCGTTAATATTTGTGTTTGTGTTTATTATAGGTATAGGAACAGGTATTTATGGAGGATACGGTCCTATAGTTTCTGAATTATTCCCTACAGAAATAAGAAGCACGGATATGGGGGCGGGTTTCAATTTAGCCAAAGGCACCCAATTTTTAACACCTATTTTAATAACATTAATTGCAGTTCAATATGGATCGGGTAGCGGAATCTTTCTAGGATCTATTTTCGCTTTAAGTGTTGCCATATTTATATGGACTTTCCCCGAAATAAAGGCAATTGATCTAGAAAACTTGGAAAAACAAAATTGATTTTATTCTAATTTTTAATGAAAACATTTAAGATTATGTTTCATAAAAATAGCAAAAGATGAAAAAAATAGGTCTTCTCTATGTAAAGGGTTCATTGCCAATGTTTGAAACCTTTGGAAATTTACCAACACACATTTTAAAAAATAATGGGATGGTTAATGGGAAAAAGGCACATAAAGAGTTAGATGGTTTAATAATCCCTGGTGGAAGTATAATTGAATCAGAAAGTGTAAAAAAAACTTTAATGATCGAGATCAGGAAAATAGAAAGGGAAGGTAAATTCATTTTTGGAATGTGCTCAGGATTCCAACTTCTTGCAAACCAAACAGACATTGGAAGAAAATCTCCATGTGCAATTGAAAAAAAGGGTCTTGGTATTTTAGACGTTTCATTCAGTCCAATGATAGGCACAGACCGAGTTGAAGCCGAAATTATTGATAATTCATTTTTAACAGAAGATCTGGTTGGAAATAAAATAACTGGGTTTCATTGCCACACCTATGGTAATATAACTGGAAATGCTAAACCAGTACTAACTTCAAATGTTAAAAGAACAGACTACACAAATGATCCTCGTGAACTACTTTCAGGAGTTAGAAATGATGACGGTAATGTTGTGGGAGTTATGGTTCACGGGGCCCTTGATGAGAATACATCATTAGTAGAAAATATCCTTAAATTTTTAGATTGTAAAGAAGATAATATTTTATCAATCAAAAACAACAATCAAAAACTCTTGAATCAGATTAAAAGGGAAGTGGGAATTGAAACCGGAGTTAAAGTTAAAGAAAATATTTCAAATGATTCATATAACGATTTATACCCTCGGATCATAATGATAGCCAGCACAGGTTCTGATTCTGGAAAAACATTCATTACAACGGGTTTGACAGGTATTCTAAAAAAAAGAGGTTACAAAGTAGGTGTTCTTAAAGTTGGTCCAGATATCAGGGATATCGTTCCTTCGTTATACTTGAATAAAGAGAAGATGGAAAGATTTTCATCAATTAAAATAGGATCTCTAGGATGGAAAGATTTATTTGATGTTTTGGAAGATATTAAGGGCCATAATTATGATATAATTATTATTGAAGGGGTTATGAGTGTTTTTACAGGAATTTTAAATGAAAAAATCCCATTTTCATCTGCCGAAATTGCAATGGCTTCAAATATTCCGGTTTTAATGGTTTCTCCATGTAACAAGGGAGGTATAGAAACAGCGGCAGTAGATATTGCTGCACATGTGGATAGAATGGATAAATTGGGCATAAACACGGCAGGTGTTATTCTCAATAAGGTCTATGATGAAAAAATTGCTGAATCTACTTTTAAATTCATAAAAAGTAAGACAGGAATTGACTTCCTGACACTAGTGCCAAAGGTCAAAATCACTGAAAGGGGAAATATGCCCGAGGTTGAAATAAAACTTGAAGATTTTTGTTTAAATGCAATGAAAACAGTAGAAAAATATTTAGATGTTAATAAAATTTTAGAATTAGCAGCAAAACCTAAATTTAAAGAGTATATGAAATATAAAGAGATTTTAAACAGATTTTCAAGTTGATAAATCATATCCATAATACTAATTTACAAAAATAAAAATGGGGTTTATCCGCTCTTTTTAAAGTCATTGTATGCTTTTATGAGATCTGCACCACTCATAAAGACCAACCCATGTTCTTCAGCATACTTTTTTGCTTCTTCTGTTGGTAATGAACCGCCAGTTTTATCATCCATCATTTCACAGCATACTGCTACTTCTGTAAGTCCTGCCATTTCCATCAGAGCAATACTCATCTCAGTATGTCCTTTCCTGTTAATAACATGACCTTTAGCTGCTCTAAGAAGAGTTACATGTCCAGGGGCCCTGAAATATTTCCCAAATTCATTCTGTTTTCCATTTTTGCATAGTAATGCAAGTTCTTTAATTGTACATGCACGATCATTGTCGGTTATGCCTGTGAAAGTCTTCCTATGATTTACTGTAATTGAGAATGCTGATTTTTCGTCGTATGGAATGTCATTTGGGTTAAGTTCCCCTAGCACAGGATATTCTGAACTTGCAATTTCCATTATATCTGTCATGAAGGGCACTCCTAATGCATCTGAATTTTCAGAGGAAAGGGGCACGCAGAAAAGCCCACCTGCATCATTTCTTATTTGGGTCATGTATTGTGGGGTCATGAACTCTGCTGCAACTATCATATCAGTTTCACGTTCCCTGTTATCACTGTCAAATACTAATACAATTTCTCCATTATTTAATGCTTCCAATGCTTCGTTTATCATAGATAATCACTCTTAAATTATTTTCATATATTTTTAATGCATGGTTCAAATTTTGTTGAACAAATTTCATTTTTAGGAATAGATATCTTTCAATCAATTTTAACAGATACTTGGTTTCCATCTTTAAGGTTTAAATATTTTCTGAGATTTTTATTTGAAATAAATTCTATAACATCCTCTGTATGCTTCGTTTTTGCTGGAAATAAAATGGCTCCATTTATCTTACCATTTAAAACTGCTTTAATATACTTAACATCTCCAAATTTACCTTCTCCATGTACTATGCCAAATTTTTCATTGGGTATGTCCATTATATAGGCAATTTCTTCTGTTCCAATCTTTATGTTCAAAGTTCCAACAAATGGTTTGAAATGAAGTTTTTCAAAGAACTGATCAATATAAAAATTTTGAGACATAAAGTAAGTGCCTTTTCCCATTCCTGAGGTTATAATTCCTTTTATTTCCATTGGATCACATTTAATTATTTATTGATCATTTTAAACTTAATTGCCTTTGATAAAGGCTATAATGAGGTTTATTATTAATATCTCTGAAGTAGAATATAACCTTCTATATTGTATTCTTACAAAATAACCTTTTTGCAATAAGTTAACTTAATGAAGAATTAATTAAATAATTTTTGGGATTGATTTATTCCAATACTTCACAGTTTATAGTGCAGAACACAGGGCCCCTGATATCGATAACCTTATTGTTACCGGTTATGTAGTTTAATGCTACTTTATCTAGCTTTAAATTAACATCAGATATTGATTTTGATAATGTTGTTCTAATACTCAGTTCTTGAGCTCCGCTAACAATCATTTCTTCTATTTTGTATGCTGCATATGCAGATACACCATCCATATAACTAATACCAGTTGAAATTCCATTTTCAACAGCTTTTAAAGAGATTTCATCGTTTATATCTGTTTCAGGTACTCCTACAATGTTACCATCATATATGTAAATATTGTTCCAAGCTGCAGGTCCAAGGAGTTTAGTACCATCTTCTGGTTCTAATATTGTAACTTTTATATTTTTTCCCAAGAATTCTCCTTCAAATGCAGTAAACTGGCATGGTGAAGGGGTATTTCCATTATTTCTTGCTGTGGACAACAATTTGTCCATTAAATTTCTTCCTTCAGCGCTGAATGGGTAGTAGTTAATGCATAACATTGTTGCAAGGGTCCTGTCTGACAAAAACCATTTTCCATATGTTTGGGGATAAACCATTTCACGAACATCTGTTTGATTGTGAAGTATCATGGCTATTCTTTCGGCTCCTACTCCTAAATTCATTACTTCTTTATCTATACCATAGTGTGACAGAGCAATAGGGGAATAAATTCCAAAGGTTGCAACTTCAACCCACTCTTTAAGTTTGGGGTGGTAACCATAAACTTCAGTCTGTGTACCGGGAATATAGTATTTAGATTTTTTCTCATCTGGCATGTATTTGAACTTTTTAAAACCAAAATGTTCAAGCACGCTCTCTGAAACAGCCATTCCCATGTCAACATTTACATCATTATCTGCCCATACACATGAAGCTGAGTGATAAGTCATAAGGTGGCTTAAATCTTCTCTCTGTTCCCTTCTGAAACATCTGTCTATTGAAAAGAGTTTGATTGGAAGTTTGTCCTTATTATGCAATGATTGAAGAGTTAGAAACCATCCTGATGTCATGTGGGATCTTAATGTGGTTCTACTTGGAATGGGTTTAAGTTCGCGAAGCTCGGGGAAAACATTTTCAAGTATTCTGAGTCCTAGAGCATCTTCAACCTCGAGTGCGTTCGAAACATCATGAACTAGATCATCTCCACTTTCATCTCCCTTTTTATAACTTCTAAAAATATCTTTTAAAGACTGAATTTTTTCTTCGTTAAGTTGAACACCCACCTCTTCAATTACCTCAATTTTATCCATTCCAATACCAATATCTGGTCTTGGAAGTCCTGCAAGGTAGAAACATCGATCTAGAACTGCAGGTGCCTCAGGCCCAAATTGTTTGTATATATCCTCTTCATCAACAAAAACTGGATTTACTGTTTCATTGAACCCCAAGTTTAAATAAGTCTGTCTAAGTTCCCAAATGGTGTTGTAGAGCATATGGGATTTACCCGTTTCAAGGTGTATTCTTGGATATTCATTATCGTGATGGGGTTTTTTCAAGGTTTGGGCTGTTTCAACCCATGCTTTTTCAAAATCTTTTCTTGCAAGTTTTATTATTTCTTTTCTTTTCAGGACAAAGCCCCCATGATGATTAAGATAATTAATTGTGCGATAAATGATCATTAATATAATTGAATTTTGTGTTGATCCTTTTTATATTTATTTTATATTATCTTTAGTAAACAGCAACCGACAAAAAATAAATATTAATATGTATAATTCCTTATTATGGAAAAAGAGATACACGAATGTGATGTTCTGGTTATAGGATCAGGCGGTGCAGGATGCAGGGCTGCAATAGAATCACGAAAGTATAATTTAGACGTTATAATAGTTTCAAAAGGCTTATCATTTAAATCAGGATGTACAACACTTGCTGAAGGAGGATATAATGCTGCTTTTGGATATGTTGATTCAGAGGACAGTGTAGATTCTCATTTTCAAGATACAATGAAAGGTGGGGCATATTTAAATGATATAGAACTGGTTGAGATACTTGTTAATGAAGCCAAAGACAGATTAATGGAACTTGAAAACTTTGGTGCAATCTTTGATAGACAAGAATCTGGAAAATTGAATCAAAGAGCCTTTGGTGGTCAAAGTTTTAGAAGAACTTGCTTCCAAGGGGATAGAACCGGCCATGAAATGATGATGGCTCTTAAAGAAGAAGTAACTAGGCAAAAAATAGATACTTTTGACGAATTGATGATAACATCTCTTTTAACGGATGAGAACAGTAAGAAAGTAATTGGGGCTGTTGGAGTATCCCTTAGAAATTCAAAAATAATTATTTTTAAATCTAAATCCACTGTAATTGCAAGTGGGGGTGCTGGATGGCTATATCCTGTTACATCAAATGCAATTCAAAAAACAGGGGATGGTTACAGCTTAGCATACAATGTTGGAGCTGATGTACTTGACATGGAACAAATCCAATTCCATCCAACAGGAATGTTGTATCCTGCATCTAGAAGAGGTGTTCTCATAACAGAAGCAGTACGTGGTGAAGGTGGAAAACTTTTCAATGTAAAAATGGAACGTTTCATGAAAAATTATGATGAAAGGGGTGAACTTGCTACACGTGATGTTGTTGCCCGTGCAATATACAACGAGATCAGAGAAGGAAGAGGAACAGATAATGGGGGTATCTATTTGGATGTCACACATCTCCCAAATGAAATTATTGAAGAAAAATTAGAAACAATGCTGTTTCAGTTCATGGATATTGGTATTGATATTAGAAAACAGGCAATGGAAGTAGCACCAACTGCACACCATGTTATGGGAGGTGCAAGAATCAAACCAAACTGTGAAACAACGGTGAAAAATCTTTATGCTGCAGGCGAAGTTACAGGAGGAGTACACGGTGCTAACAGACTTGGAGGAAATGCATTAGCAGATACACAAGTATTTGGTAAAAGAGCTGGAGAATCAGCTGCAAAAAATGCTCTTTCATCAGAATTTATTTTTAATGAATTACAAGTGAATCAAGAAGAAGATAGAATTTCAAATATCTTTAAAGAGGGTGAAATATATCCTCACGAAATTAAAACATCTCTCATGGAAACAATGTGGGAAAATGTGGCCATAATAAGAAATGAAAACGGTCTCAAATCAGCAATGAAGAAAATTGAAGAACTTCAAATTAAAACATTAAATATGAATGTGCCTGAAGGAAGAGGTTTTAATAAAAATCTATTGGATGCATTAGAAATAAAGAATATGTTGACTGTTGCATCACTTGTAACACAATCTGCACTTTTGAGACGTGAAAGCAGAGGATCTCATTACAGAGAAGATTATCCTGAAACAGATGAAAGATGGAAAAGAAGCATAGTAATGAATAAAAATACAGATTTTAGTTATTTAAAAAGAGGTTTAAAATCTAGTTGTAAATTTTCTTAAACCATTTTTTAAACAGAATAGATAAAATAATGTGGTTATTCAACTAAAAAAAAAATAAATCATGCCCTGACCGGGACTCGAACCCGGGTAATAGGATCCGCAATCCTACGTGATATCCGCTACACTACCAGGGCCTATTTCTTGATTTTTTCAATTCCTATAGTTAGATAAAAACAAGAATCAAAGCAACATATATCAATTAACTCTTTTTCTATTTAAATTTTAACCTTAAATAATATTTATTTAGAATATAAAATTGCATCAATTTAATATAAAAAATACATTTCTAAACCAATGGAACAATATAATACAACTGAACACCAGTAAATATCAGACCAAGAACAGCGCCTGCCAGAACTTGATAAGGTGTATGTTTACTGAGCTTTACCCTACTCCACATAACCAACGGAATAATAAGGCCAAAAATAACTCCAGGGATTCCAAATAAATAAATTAAAGCTGCTGTAGGGCCAGCTACACCCATAGCATGTATGCTAATCTTCCACGAAAAGTTAATTAAAAGAATTATCACTGTATTTGAGAAATAAACAAACATGAGTGCTGATGTTAGTGCGGGAGCGCTAAGCGCATAGAGCACAAAAAATCCTATTATATATGAACAAACTGCTAAAATAAGTGGTAAAGTTCTTTTACTTCTGTCTGTAATATCTAAATCAATTTTCATTTTTCTAATGAGAGTTAGAGAAGTTAGAACAGGTAAAAAAGCGCCGAATATGAAACATATTAAAGTAACAAATATCGAATTGTTAAAACCTAAAAGAAAATAGTTTATAATGGCGAATGTGGGTATGGATACAAGTGGAGGTTGTGTTATAGTTGAAATAAACTTTGCAAATCGTTGTTCAAATTTTTGATCTTGTTGATTCTCCATCATTCAAACTCCATTTTTTATTTTCAAAAAAACTAAATTCTATAGTTAATTTGAGAAGACATAATAAATATATAGCGGCTAATACTCAAATTAATTCATTCCCATACATATAACTTGAAAATATAATTTCCATTAGATTTTACAGCTACACCAACATTTTCGGCATCTTCAAAATTTCCCCTAGAAGTGATTTCCATCCCTTTAAGATAATTCATCTCAACGAAAAGATAATTCCGGTTCCCAAGGGTTTTTTTGAGAAAAGGATCAGCAATTTTCTTAGCAGATTCTATTCCTTGTATTGGGTCTTTACTTTCTGAAAGTGCTTTAGATATGCCTTCTAAAACTGTCTGATCATCAAAGACTGTGCACTGAGTCATTAGTTCAGATGTATCCTGAGCCTCCATAAAATAGTGTTTTGTTAAGTAAAAATGAGTATAACAGATATTGGCATTTGTAACATTTAAAATAAGTATAAAAATGGGTATTAAGGCTAATACCATATCTAAACTGAAAAATAATCCTTTATTGTCATCATTTATCATTTTTACATATAAAATTTATTTTTTATTGTGTTGTGGAAATGATGTTTATCTTTCACTTATTATTTTTACAATTTTATCCTTCTTTTTTATAGCTTCTAAGGTAGCATTTTGAACTTTGTCCTTCATGATGTCAAAATCTTCTGGTTCTATGTCTCCAACAATTTTTTTTATTTTGGTATATGCTGCTTCCCTGAAAAGAGGTTTTAATTCTTCTTCTCCATCTTCTTTTATAAGTTTTGAAACACCTGTATCATCAACAAATCCAATTTCGCTAATTTTAACTCCAACATTCGATATTGCCTTTTTAACATTTGATGCAACATCTTCAGGAGCTATAATCATCAATGAATCCACAGAAACACCAAGAGGATCTATATCGAGTTTTTCAAGCATATCCAATACCTTTGGATTTACCATTCCCCTGATTTTATCCTCATAGAAAGTTAATCCTAAACCTGTTGTTTTGGTTATTTCATGAGCATCTCCTCTTAAACCACCATTTGTAACATCTGTCATAGCATGAACTTCTGGTAAGAGCCCTGCTTTGAATATTGCTTCAGATGATTTTATAAAGTTAATATCCATTGTTTCCCATACAACGTCAAACATTCCATGATAGATGGCTGTAGTTGTAATGGTACCTCCACCGGAACCTTCTGTAAGAAGTACAACATCACCAGATTCTGCTCTTTTCCTAGCAGTTGGAGGATATTGTGATATTCCTACAGCACCAACCGCACTGACAAGTCTGTCACCCAAAACCATATCTCCACCGACTCTTAGAGTGCTACCTGCTACTAAAGGCACATCTACAAGTTCAGAAACTGCACAAACTCCTGCTGTAAAGTCAAAAAGTTTTCCCACGTCTCCATCATCTGCAAGATGAAGATCACTTAACATAGCAATTGGATCTGCACCCATAACGCATACATCTCTTAATGTAGCCCTAGCAACATGGAAACCTCCTAAAAATGGATATTCGCTGAGTCTTGAATGAATACCATCTACTGCAGTTGTAATATATACTTCTTTTGAATCAACTTCTGATTTAACAACTCCGCCATCGTCTTGTGCTGATGGTGATATATATGCACTACTCTTGGTACTTGAAACAATTTCTGCGATTTTCCTATGTACAAAAAAGTCTCCTGCACCTCGAGATCCAACACCAATTTCACCCATCGCTACATGAGACTCAGGATATTTTATTAATTCCTTCATGGATTCATCAGGATAGGAATCGATTTTGAGCGTACATTTTACCTCATCAATAACTGCAGCAGCCATTTCTTTGGCTTTTTCATTATCAATATCTTTATATTCTAATATTTTGTTTATTAGGTTTTTTTGGACGGTTTTCTCGTCTTCATCCTTTAGTGTTCGCCTTACGAATCCTTCTATATCCACTTACAACACCTTTTTATGTGTTTATTATTATGATGTAAATTATATTAATAATTATTTACTGAAAATTAATATTAATGTTCAGATAATTCTACTATTACAAATATATTTTGATTATGGTACTAGATCAACAAAATTTTTGAGTATTTTTAGTCCTTCCTCTCCACTTTTTTCTGGATGAAATTGTGTAGCAAAAACATTTTTCAAACAGACAACAGCAGGGACATCAATACCATAATTAACAGTTGCAGCTATTATTTTTTTGTCATCAGGATCCACATAATATGAATGAACGAAGTACATGAAATCACTTCCAACTCCATTTAATATTGGACATTCATTCCTTATTTCAAGCTGATTCCAGCCCATCTGAGGAATTTTAAAACCATCTACTTTCATAGAATCTGGGAAATGCAAAACTTTCCCTTTAAAAATATCAAGTCCAGGAATGCCCGGACTTTCTTCACTACTAGTAAAAAGAATTTGAAGACCTAGACAAATGCCTAAAAATGGCTTACCATCATCGATATGATCATTTATAGGTTTTTCGTAACCACATAAATTTTGTATAGCATTTCCAAATGCACCGACACCAGGTAGTACAAGTGCTTCTGCATCATTTAGCTCTTTGATTGAAGAAGAAATAATAGCATCGGTACCTACCTTTGAAAAACCATTTTTAATGCTCTTAAGGTTTCCCGATCCATAATCAATAATAGCAATCATTTTTTGGCCTGTCCTACGTAATTAATCTTTAATTTCCAATAGAAATTAAATTTAATTGTTATCTGGTTTTATAGTAATCTTTAACCCTTATGGTGTCATTCAAGTGTGGTGTTGAAATTTCATGCAGAACTGTGTTTTCCATGGCAACTATAGAATGTACTTCTTTTGGTTCAATCCTTATAGTGTCATTTTTTCCAAAGTATTCCTTACGTTCTTCGAATTCTATATAACCTGCACCACTCACTATATACATTGTTTCATCCTTTTGAGAATGGTAATGGAAAGAAGTTTGATATCCTTCTCTTATGAACAGCTCTTTGGTAAGATACTTTTCAGTATTGATGAGAATCTTTTCATATCCCCATGGTTTATCTTCTCTATTTTCATATTCCTTTTTAATGGCTTCAAGTTCTTTAGATGTGTCGATAGCCATCCAAAATAGACCATTTTCCTTATAGTAACCTAGTTGATTGTTTTTAGCTAACATTGGAAAAACTGTTTTTTCGATGTCTCCCACATCAAAGCTTCCAAAGTCGATTTCTCCCTTTGAAAAGTATACTCCTCCATTAATATAATAATCGAGTACGGGTTTTTCTTTAAATGAAACAAGTCTATCACCACTTATTTCAACGATTCCGTATGGTGAAACCATTTTGGTAATGAATATTGAAAGGGGATAATCTGATTTTTCGCCCTGTTCAATCATTTTTTTAATATTCAAATCTGCAACAACATCTCCATTTCTTATTACGCACTGTTCATTGTCTTTAAGGTTTTCCATACCTAATTTAATTGCATTTAATGTTCCCAGAGGTTCATCTTCAACAATGTATTCAATTTCAACACCCCTATATTCCTCTCCATATCTTTCATGAATTTTTTCACTTAAAAATCCAGTTAAAAGAAGTACCTTATCTACTCCTGCATTTTTAAAGTCAAAGAGTTGTTTGTCTAAAATGGTGTAGTCATCTTTAATCTCAATGAGTGGTTTTGGAACTGTTTCAGTTAAAGGCCTTAACCTCTTCCCAAAGCCCCCGCAGAGTATCATTCCAATGGTTCTCGTCATAATATCACCCTTAAATATTCAAAATGATTTGTTCATAGTTATGGCTATACTATTAAAACTATTATATATAAAAATTCATTCAATATCCATCAAACCTCTGAGAGAATCTCCAAAATCTGATGGTACAATATTGTCTGTTCCAAGTGTTTTAGCATGGGCATCTAATTCTGTCACAACGTAGTTGTATCCTATTTTTTTAAGTGGTTCAACAAGCCTAGGACCGTCAGTAATAGCAATTGAAGTTGTTTCGATTTCTTCTATAGGCAATGCATGTGGAACTCCAGCAACAACTATAACATCAAATTTTTCTTCCTTTAAAATTTCTACAGCTTTTTTACCAGTTACAGGATATTCATCTAAACCGCCTGTAATGTAATCTATGCTAATCCCATTATTTGAGAGCTCTTTTTTAATATTTACTGCATGTTGCCTTATTCGTGGAAAGCCGATCTTATCATCGAGGTTTGCAATGAGAGTTATATTGATATTTGGCTTGATTTTTTCAAATTGAATTTTTAGTATATCTGAAAAAAGGTAGGAAGTTTCTTTTTTGGCATTGAGAATTATTGCTATTTTATCGCCCTTTTTTATGGCATCAATTAACAATTTTGCAACTTTGACTTTATTATCGCCATAAGATGGTTTTATATATTGTCCTTGGGCCATTCCTCGTGTTTTCTCAATCTCTGTAGCGAGTTGGAGCATTTTGTTCTGACGCTCCATTTCATTTGATGGTATAATTCCTTCCTTTGCTGCTGCATTTAAGACTGCAATCGCACCTTCTGTGTTGTCACCTTCTCCCAGTCCTCCGTGAGATTCTACAGTAACCACTTTTGCTTTTATATCGGCATTTTTTACAGCTTCTTTCATATCTTCGCCAATGATCATACTAACACATGTCCCAACAACTCCAACAAGCTTTGGTGAGAACATTTCATCTACTTTATTCAGTGTTTCTTCAAGTTTTTCAGAGGCTCCGAATATAAAATCATTTTCAGACATTGCAGTAGTTACAATTCTTACACCATCATTTTCCAGAAGACGGCCTGTTCTAAAACAACAGCCATGTGGGCCGTGTAATATGATTACATCAGCATTCATATCTCTTAATGTGTATAAAGACGCGGCTATTGGGCTTGGTCTTGGATGCAAATTATCACCTCAATAATCTAAATTGAATAAAATTTTTATTTGATAATGAATTTAGAATTAATAATATAATTTTAATCGTATAAATTCTGTTATAGTTGATTAATTTGTAAATCAAATAAAAAGTTGGGTAAGAAATTAATTTTTTTTAAAATATCCTAGTCATGTTTTACTTAATTTTTCTAAATAAAATCCATTCTAAATGGAAAAATATTAATATCTAAAATTTTACATTATAAATGTAATACTGAATCTAAAATTAATTCAAGTTTTTAATTTATTATTTGAAAGTGTAACGATTTAAAAAGAGATTAAAAATATTCATATTTGTTTTGAATGTATGAATTTAATTAAATATTAGGAATGGATTAAATGAAACAATGAAATATAATCAACTGGTTGGAGTTGTATTCCTGATATTAGCAGGATATATGGTTGTTAACTCCTTAATGGACAAAGCAAATCAAGAAAAACTAAATGCATCAACAAAACATTTGATCCATCATTAGTTTCAGGTAAAACAGGGATTGAAATATCCGTAAATTACACTGGCAACTGGACAGGTAGTATAACCCGAAATGAAGCTAATAAAATTACTTCACAAACATTATCTGGAACAGGACCTAAAACATTTCCTCTAGATGGAACCACATATGCTGTGGGATTTGATTTCCAAAAAATGGATAATACTAATAATATCATAGCTGCGTCCATATTAAAAAATGGTAAATTTGTAAACAGCACTAATACCTCTGATAAATATGGGATTGTTGGATTTTGGAGATCGTTATCCACTTATAACTAATATATAAAGTAATTTATTTGTATTAATATATATCCCGCATAACCAAGTGGAAATAAAGATTATTAAGAATTTAATTTTTTTTTATTCATATAATTAGTAAATTATTAATCTTGAGTTAATGAAGTGAGTTAATAATGAAAATAGAGAATTTAATTTGTGGAAGATTTATTGAAAGGCCCAATAGGTTTTTAGTTACATTTGAAGTTGAACAAGGATCAGGTATAACTGAGATGGCACATCTAAGAGATCCTGGTCGACTTAAGGAACTTTTAATTCCAAATGTTAAACTTCTTCTTAGAAAGGCAATTTCAAAACAGAAAAGAAAGACAAATTATGATGTTATAGCAGTTTTTAATTGTGATATTTGGGTTTTATTAAATTCTGGATTTCACAGTGATATAGCAGCAGAACTAATAGAATCTGGTAATATAAAAGAATTATCCAATTATTGTATAGAGAGACGAGAGTATACGTATGGTAAAAGTAGAATTGATTTTTTGTTAACAAACACTGAAAATAAGAAAATGTTACTTGAAGTCAAGGGATGTACATTAGTAGACGGGAAACTTGCCAAGTTTCCAGATGCACCTACCATAAGAGGTAAAAAACACCTTGATGAATTAACTTTTTCAATAAATGATGGATTTAAATCTTCAGTACTTTTCCTGATATTGAGGGATGATGCAATTGAATTCACTCCAAATATGGAAATGGATCCAGATTTTTCTTATGCATTAAAAAAAGCAGAGACTAAGGGTGTCAATATAGTTGCTTATTCATTTGAAAATATCTATAAAAAAGATTCAATGGAAATAATTCCCTTTAAAAGATTAAATTTAAGAATGGATTTTTAAAAAAGATATGGGTGATTATGAAATTTCATTTGGAAATTCTTCTTTTTTGAATCTTTCAAACTCGGATGGTTTACCAATTCCAAGTATTATGTCCCCTACATCTATTATTAAGTCACGTGGGGGGTCTATGGTTAATTTTCCTTGTTTTCCAATACCAACCAGCACAATCCCTGTTTTATGGTGTAAATCCGCTTCTCTAACACTTTTACCGGCGAAATAACTGGTAGATCCAACTATAACTTCTCTCATTTCCCTTTCTTTGTGTTCTGCAAGCACATCCTGCACAAACATGGCTTCGTATCCTCCATCAATACTTTTGTACATTAGTCGTCCTGAAATTACAAATGGGGATATTACTTGGTTCGCACCTGCCAGTTTTATCTGATCAATATTTTCATAACGTTGTGCTTCAGCAATTATCCGGACATTAGGATCAATTTTTCTTATTCCCAGTATACAATGGATTGTATGGGAATCTGATTCCATATCAACTATAACTGCTTTAGCGCCCCTGACATTGGCTTTGTTAAGATCCTTTACTCTGGTTGGGTCTCCTTGAACGAAATTAACTCCGTTTTTCAGTGCGTTTTTACGAACTCCTTCATTTTCGTCAAGAATAAAAACTTCATTGTCCTTACCAATTTCTTTTATACATTCAACAGTACTTTCTGTCCAACCACAAATTACAATATGCTTTGATCTTTTCACGTTAATCAGCCCCATAATCTTCATCTGTTGTTTACTGGTTATCACTTCAACAATGGATTCTATTGCCACAGCAAACGTTCCAATACCCATAACCAATAATGTAATGGTAAAATACATTCCCAATGGAGTTTTGGGAGCATAATCACCGTAACCGACAGTACCTATGGTTACAAATGTCCAGTAAATCGACACAGTCCAATTTTGGCTTTCAATGAAATGGAATCCAATGGTTCCATAAGCAATTACGGCCACAACCAGTATTAAAATGCGCGTGAGTGGTCTTTTTATTAACTTTGGGAAATTTTCCCTTATAACTTCAAATACAACAAACATTTTACTTACCCTTTTCCTAAATTTTTACTCAGATTATTAGATTAATTTTTATCTATTTCTGAGATAGAAAAACCAGATTCCAAATATTATTAAGATTATAATAATTACAACTATTATCCATATCCACCAATTGTTACCATCATCTGTGCTGTTACTATCATCATCGTCACTATCTTTGATCTTTTTTGATGATGAAGTAGAACCTTTTCCTCCAACACTGGATCCTTTGACCATTGGATTTAAATTAGTTATCGTGCTTAATGAATGTACTGAAAATCCAGAAATACTAGCTGAACTTGTAAATGAATTTTCATAAGCAAAAACACATGAAGGTGTCATTACAAAACCTAAAACTAGCAATATGGATAGAGTAACATTTAAAAGCTTCATTTTTTTCCCCCATATATTTATGCTAATATGGAATTTTTTCTTTAATAAATTTTGCTAATTAATCATTACAATTTAAAAATTAGTTCAGTTTCTTAGGCAAATACTTATTTTTAACTTATTTAAATTCTGTTAATTTATATTTTCTATTCTTTCTAATTTTTTAGCCCAATTCATCAAAAATTTAAACTAAATATTAATACTATAACAAAAATTATTGAAACCCAGTTTTGATTTTCTCCTTTTTAACTACATACATACGGAGGGTTCACCATAAAAAGATGATGAAAGTATATAAAATTATAAATAAACTTAAATTTATGGATTTATAAGTTTATTCAATCTATTTAAAGTTTAAAAAGTTTTTAAAGTATTTTTAAATTTTTTATTGTCTTAAAAATTTCCAAATCATTTTTAAAACTCCTCTGGATGGGTTGTTCAATATATTTTTTTACACTGGATACACTGGAAATGCATGTCTCTCTCTACGAAGAATATATGAAATTATTACTAAAATTTATAGAGTTTCTAAAATAGATAATATAATTAGTAGAAATTTTTTTTAGAATTTGTAAAAACTAGGTGATAGTTATGAATAGATGTGATGTTCTGATTATAGGTGCAGGACCTGCAGGTCTTTTTGCAGCAAATGAATTGGCAGGAAAGCTTGAAGTTGTTATAGTGGATAAAGGTCGAGGTTTGAATGAAAGGAGATGTGATGCTCTCTCTAATGGAAGTTGCAGAAAATGTTTTCCATGTAACATAACCGGAGGATTAGGTGGTGCTGGAGGTCTTTCAGATGGTAAACTTAATCTAAGACCCGATATAGGAGGAAACCTTGAAGAATTTGTTAGTACTGAAGAAGCTTGGAGTATTATTAATGAAATTGACCAAACGTTCCTTAAACATGGTGCACCTGAAGAGATTTACGCACCTGATAAAGATAAAATCTCCCCTATTCTAAAGGAGGCAGCAGCTATAGGAATAAATTTTATACCTATAGTACAGCGACATATGGGTTCTGACAAAACTCCCCCGATTATAAATTCTATAAAAGATGAACTTGAAGATAAAGGCGTTCAATTCATGCTGGAAACCGAAGTTTTGGACATAATTGTTGATGAAAAAGTGAAGGGTGCAAAGCTAAAGAATTATGGAGAAGGTATTTTTGAAATTTATTGTAACTATTTAATTGCAGCTCCAGGAAGAATCGGGGCTAAATGGTTGTCGAATCAAACAGATAAACTTGGGATTCCTGTGAAACATAATCCTGTTGATGTGGGTGTAAGGGTGGAGCTGCCTCAAATAGTGATGGATGATGTAACCACGATAAACTGGGATCCAAAATTCCATATAATAACCAAGACTTATGATGATTTTGTTAGGACTTTTTGTGTTTGTAATCATGGATTTGTAGTTGAAGAGGTTTATGATGATTTTATGGGTGTGAATGGTCATTCAATGAGAGATAAATTATCAGATAATACAAACTTTGCATTTTTAGTTAGGGTGGAATTAACCGAACCAATTGAGAATACTTCTGATTATGCATTTTCTATTGCAACAATTACCAACACCCTTGGTGGAGGAAAACCACTTCTTCAAAGATTAGGAGATCTCCGAAGAGGAAGAAGATCTACTTGGAGGAGACTTGAAAGAAGTAATGTTGTGCCGACATTTGACTGTGTAACTCCAGGGGATATTGCAATGGCACTTCCACATAGGGTGGTGGTGGATATTATAGAAGGTCTTGAAGCCTTAGATAAAGTAATGCCTGGTGTTGCTTCTGATTCAACTCTTCTTTACGCACCTGAGATAAAATTATATGCAATGAGATTGGAAATGAATAAAAATATGAAAACAAGAATTGAAGGGCTTTATGCTGCTGGAGACGGTGCAGGAGTATCTAGAGGAATTGTTGGGGCAGCTGCCACAGGAATTATAGCTGCAAGGGACATTATTAAAAAAAACATATAAAGTAAAGTCTTGAACAAAAATAGACTAATTATCTCAAATATTTATTTCAATTTACTCAAACATGACATAAAATTGAAATAATTGATATGAATCAATAAAAATATTTAAAAATAATTTAATTAATATAATTTATTTACAACATCTATTTTTTTGAAATACCCTCCAAGTGTGAATTTCACTTGTTGGTCCAAGGCTTTTTTGGATTCTGCTTCAAGGATGTATGATCCCATAATAATTTCAGTGTCAGTATCTTCAACATTCATTTCAACTCTGTGAATTTCTTTTCCATCGGGATTTTCTTCGTTTGTATAATTTTCAATGTATATCGTCGCATTTTCAATTTCTTCAACAATTTCTACAAAATTCCAGAGTGTCATAGCCATATTTTATCACCTTATTCTTGTAAGTAAAGTAACAGCATTACTGTTATATAAATTTCAGATAGTATGAAATGATCAAGTTTTATCAAAATATCAAAGATGTGAATTTATTAGATCAATCAATATCTAACTACATTTAATTCCAAATTATAGAACCTAAAAAATTTATTGTGAAATTTTTATCCAATTTTTAGTTTCATGACTTTTTTGTTTTTATTTTTTCTTTTCTATAGATTTTATAAGCCGCATAAGTTATTCCCAATATTAATGGCCCTATAAATAGTCCAGGAATACCCATAGTCACCGCACCATAAATGAATCCTAATAAAAATACCAATGGATGTATTTCAGAATATTGAACAGCAATCTTGGGTCTTATGTAAAAGTCTGTTGTTGTTTCTATTATCCAACCAAATATAATCACCAATATACCTTGTGTGGTGTTCCCAAGGAGTATACTGATAATTCCAATGGCACCATACACGATCCATGGACCAATAATGGGTATAAACATGGCTATTCCACTTATGATAGCTAATAATAGTGCATAAGGATATCCTAGGAAGTAATATAAAATTCCAGAGAGTACTCCAAGGATTACTGCAGGAATAGCATTACCGACAATTATGCTTTTTAAAACATCTTCAGCACTATCAAACAATTCATGATAGAAATCATTATCTTTAACCGGAATAACATCTGTTATAAATTGAATTACTTTATCTCCATCTCTTGCAAAATAAAATACTGAAAAAATTAATATGAGCATTTGGGCAGCAAAAGATGGAATTGAGCTTATCATGGCAACTACGGAGCTAGCAACAAATGAAATAAATTCTTTAATTCCAGATTGTACAGCTGTTATTATACTTTGGGTAAGATTACTTGGAAGATTGAGATTATTTACAGCTTGGTTTATTACAGTCATGTTCATAGTAGAATTGCCAGTAGCAGCTTGCTGTAATGAGCCAAATGAAGATTCAGCTATAAGTACAAACTGCGTTAAAGTAAAATACAACAATAAAACTATGGGAATGGTGAATACTATTATACCTAAAAAAACAGACAAAGTGTTATTTTTAACATATGGTTTGATTTTCCGGGATATAAATCGGATATAATATGCTAATATAGCACCGAATATTACCATAGTCAAAATTGGGATTAAAATTCCCAGTGAAAGAAGTGTTAAGATTATTATAAGAGGTATTATTGTTGAAATAGCTATTTTTTTTAAATTATAACTCATACTCCACCTACAAACTTTTAGAATATTATGTTCCATGTATATTTAATTCTTTAGAAGTATTTTGCATTTTTCCAAAATATAAAAACTTACATAGAGACTCTCAATTGAATCATACATCAACTGATTTAAAATGTTATATCCAATATTTAAGTTATAATGTTAATTGAGCGTTTTAGATTAATATACTATATAACAATCTAAAAAAATGTAAGTATGATGTAAATGTTTATTTTCTAAAATTAAATACGTTAAAGAAACAAGGATTACTCAAATAAAAATTAAAAGGGAAATAATCAGTTTTCATTTGTCCCTTATGAATATATTAATTTTATATTTATTTTAAACTAGCGACATATGATACTTAGCATATCCAATTCATTTTTTGTATCAATCAGTGGTTTTTTATTTCCTTTGTTAATTAAATTATTATTTATTTTTTCGTATTCGCAACAAAGATTTTTCTAAAAAATTGGTGACTAAAATAGATTAGATAACTTCGTAA
This sequence comes from Methanobacterium spitsbergense, assembly GCF_019931065.1. Lineage (NCBI taxonomy): Archaea > Methanobacteriati > Methanobacteriota > Methanobacteria > Methanobacteriales > Methanobacteriaceae > Methanobacterium > Methanobacterium spitsbergense. The sequence continues at coordinate 475,154 of NZ_JAIOUQ010000003.1, forward strand.
ATGATGCTATGACGAATAAAAATTTTTGGTGGAATTTTTCAATAATGTTCCAAATTGTAACCACTTTCTATTAGAACTAAAAAAAGAGTATATAGGTTCATTTTTTGTCAGCTGAGTAAACAGCAATGTCTAATTTTCTCGCTAAAAAATTTTCAATTGCCACACCAAATGCTTTGAAATGTTCAGTTTGCATATGCGTTTCTAATACTTCTAGATTTTCCCATTGTTCGAGCATCAGTAGGATATCATCACCTTCAGTGCTTGCATATAAATTATAACTGATACAACCCGATTCTAAACGAGTTGATTCAATTAAATCTTGAGATTTTGTAATGATTTTATCCCTCTCACCAGGATTAGCTGTTATTGTGGCTGTTACTATGATCATTTGATTCCTCCCTAAAATTATTTATATTATCTTGGTTAATCCAGATTTTCACATTATCGAGGTATTTCGCCTCGAGATAATTTCATATATTTGTTGGATTATTAATTAAACATACCGACTATTATGTTTTTTTAATGCTAAATTTATTTTGTAATATAATTCCATAAATGATCTATATTAGAATTCATTCTGTTTTCTAATGGCATTTCAGGCAATGCTATCCACATTAAGACTGTTCCAACCATAGAAGTTTGAATAAATGTTGCAAATTCAGTTGAATCAATATCCCGTCTGATAATATCCTGGGCTATACCCTCATCGAGTACATCTTTAATGAAGTTTAACAAGTTGTAATAAAATTCTGTGTAATGTTTGCTTATTATTTCGTATTTTTGAACACCTTCAAATAATAGTAAATGTAATGTCCTATAATCTATTTTTTCAGAGCTTTCACACAATTTTGTACTTTTGTTAATGGTTATATCGTCGCCTATGATTGATAATATCACTGTTTTTAGTTTTTCTTTGGGTGTGCCTTCGAAATCTCTAATTTGTCGTATGGTTGAATTAAAATAGTTAAATATGTATTTTTCAATCACTGCGACTAGGAGAGTGTCTTTACTGTCAAAGTGATAGTAAAATCCGCCGGTGGTAATGTTTGATGCTTTTCTAATTTCATTCAATGAAACATCAACAAATCCTTTTTTTAGAAATAATTTAAATGATTCTTCCATAATTCTAGATTTCGTATCCATATATACATCTCTTTATAATTTTGATCCAACTATCCAATTATTAGTATTATCACGGACTTTTAGGGATAATCAAATCCATAAGATGATATATGTAATGTATTATATAAACATACCGACTATTCTGTTTGTAATTTATAAATTTACAAAACCATAAATGATGTTTTTGAATGTAATTTATGCCATATTTTCAAGTTATATTCAAAAAAAACACTAATATAAACTAGAGGAACATAAGAAGTTAACTTATATTTTTTTAATGCTAAATTTATTTTGTAATATAATTCCATAAATGATCTATATTAGAATTCATTCTGTTTTCTAATGGCATTTCAGGCAATGCTATCCACATTAAGACTGTTCCAACCATAGAAGTTTGAATAAATGTTGCAAATTCAGTTGAATCAATATCCCGTCTGATAATATCCTGGGCTATACCCTCATCGAGTACATCTTTAATGAAGTTTAACAAGTTGTAATAAAATTCTGTGTAATGTTTGCTTATTATTTCGTATTTTTGTACACCTTCCATTAATAGTAAGTGTAATGTCCTATAATCTATTTTTTCAGAACTTTCAGATAATTGTGTTTCACCTATGATTGATAATATCACTGTTTTTAGTTTTTCTTTGGGTGTGCCTTCAAAATCTCTAATTTCTCGTATGGTTGAATTAAAATAGTCAAATATGTATTTTTCAATCACTGCGACTAGGAGAGTGTCTTTACTGTCAAAGTGATAGTAAAATCCGCCGGTGGTAATGTTTGATGCTTTTCTAATTTCATTCAATGAAACATCAACAAATCCTTTTTTTAGAAATAATTTAAATGATTCTTCCATAATTCTAGATTTCGTATCCATATACACATCTCTTTATAATTTTTAATAATAGAAGTCTTGTAATGTTATAGATCATCTAGGGACAATCAAATTAATAAAGATATCCTAATCGAATAAAATTAAGTCATGGTTTATTAAATTGCTTTATACTGTATATTAAGAATTCATTCTAGGCAAAACATATTAATACTCTTTTAAAAACTTTTAATTTTATTTTTGAGATTTAAAAATTATTATATTCGTGAACAAGAAATAATTTGTTGGATAAATGTTCATAAATTACTTTAATTTTGATAAAAGTTTTTCTTTAGACCAATTACAAAAAGAACGGTCTCTATTAATATTTACTATTAACCCACGCAAACAGACTATTCGGTATGTTTATATGTTTGGCTACATAACTACTATCAATTTGCAGAAATCAATGAGGTGAAAAAATGAAAGGACTAGCATTGAGATTAGTATGGATTGGCGATAAAAATGGGTGAAGAAGAAACTGCCACCATAACTATAGATGGCCAGAAGCTATTAAAACATAACCCTGCAAATCCGGCCCCTTTAGGACTGGTTGCTACTGGAATGACCTTAATTCTATTAAGTTTTTCTTATGCTGGATTTTATGAGTTAAGCAGTGTGATATTGGCTATGGTACTGGCATTTGGTGGAACTATAGACTTAATTGTAGGTGCAATGGAATACAAGAATGGAAATACTTTCGCCACACTTGCATTTGGTGCATTTGGATCTTTCTGGTACTCCTTTGCAATACTACTAATTTTACCCAAATTAAATCTGGCATCTGCACCTAATTCAGCATCACTCGCAGCATATTTATTCTTGTGGGGTGTTTGGACTGCTGGAATGTTTGTAGCAACACTTAGAATAAGTCGTGGATTCCAAATACTATTCTCTACACTAACATTACTGTTCTTCGTATTAGGATTAGGCGCATTAACCGGAAACAGCACCATAAACATAATTGGTGGTTATGTGGGAATATTTGTCGGATTACTAGCATTCTACTTGGGAATGGCAGAGGTTATAAACGAAATCTATGGGAATAGGGTTCTACCAACCTGAACATCCCTCACCTAAAAATTTAATATGTACTAATTAATCAGGCATACAGAACATTCGGTATGTTTATATAGGATCTATTTCATAACTACTAATTAGATTTGAATAATCAAATGAGGTGAAAAGAAATGAAAGGACTTGCAATGTTAAAAATAGGGGAAATTGGATGGATAGAAAAAGATAAACCAAAATGCGGCCCAAGAGATGCTATTGTTAAACCTTTAGCTCTAGCACCATGTACTTCTGATGTACACACTGTATGGGAAGGAGCAATAGGTGACAGACATGACATGATTTTAGGACATGAAGCTTTAGGAGTAGTAGACGAAGTAGGAAACGAAGTTAAAGATTTCAAACCAGGCGATAGGGTAATTGTACCAGCTATAACTCCTGACTGGGATTCGGAAGCTGTTCAACGTGGTTTTCCTTCACAAAGTGGTGGAGCTTTAGGTGGTTGGAAATTCTCTAACTTTAAAGATGGCGTATTCGGAGAATACTTCCATGTTAACCTAGCAGATAACAACCTAGCACATCTACCCGAAGGAATGTCATTAGAATCAGCGGTTATGATTACTGATATGATGACTACTGGTTTTATGGCTGCTGAAAACGCCGAAATTGGAATGGGGGCCACTGTAGCAGTTCTAGGTATTGGACCAGTTGGACTTTGCGGTGTAGCCGGTGCAGCATTAAGGGGTGCTGGAAGAATATTTGCCGTTGGTACCAGACCTAAAGCTATTGAAGTAGCTAAAGAATATGGTGCTACAGATATAATCAGCTACAAAGACGGAGACACCGCAGAACAAATACTTGAAGCAACAGATGGCGCAGGAGTTGACGCAGTAATCGTATCAGGCGGAGGTCCCGATATACTAATAGACGCATTAAAAATGGCTAAAGCAGGATCAAAAATTGCTAACAATAACTACTATGGTAAAGGAGTCGGTGAAAAAGATACCATACCACTTTGTCGTGTAAATTGGGGATTCGGTATGGCCGATAAAGATATAGTCACAGGTCTTTGCCCTGGTGGAAGAGTTAGAATGGAAAGACTAGCAGATATTATAAGTTACGGACGTATGGATCCGTCTCTCATGGCTACTCATGTCTACAAAGGTTTTGACAAATTAGAAGAAGCACTCCTCCTAATGAAAGACAAACCAAGAGACTTAATCAAACCAGTCGTCCTTTTAGACGAATAAATATTTAGAATTCTATTCTTTTTTTTAAAGAAATTAAAATGGAGCTGATAAAAAATGAAAATAGCAATAATTGGTGGAACTGGTGGACAGGGTTTAGGAATTGCCATACGCTTTGTACAAGCCGGAGAAGATGTTATAATAGGATCAAGAGCAATTGAAAAAGCTGAAAAAGCTGTAGAAAAAGTTAAAGAACTTTTAGACATGGATAAAATTCCCAATCTCAAAGCAGCTGAAAATGCTGATGGCGCAAAAGAAGCCGACATACTAATCTTAACTGTACCGCTAGCGGCTCAAAGAGCAACTCTCTTGTCTATAAAGGATAATGCAGCCGGAAAAGTATTAATAGATGCAACCGGACCACTTGAATCAGCTATTGGCGGATCACCAACCCGATGTATCTACCTATCCGAAGGAGCAGCTTCTGAAAGAGCACAAAAGATCCTACCCGAAGCCAACGTAATATGTGCATTCAACAACATCAGTTCAGGAGCCCTAATGAACTTCCCAAATCCCATAGACTGTGACTGTTTAATGTCAGGTGACGACCTTGAATCCAAAAAAACAGTCGCAAAACTAATCGAAAAAATACCCGGAGTACAAGTCGTAGACTGTGGACCACTAGAAAGAGCTCAAATCATCGAAAAAATCACACCCTTACTTATCGGACTAAACATCAAAAAAACCTGCAAAGACGCCGGAATAAGAATAACCGGAATAGACCCCGAATGCAAATTATACTAAAAATCACTCCTCTTCTGATCGGATTAAACATCCAAAACAAAAACCCAATTTAGGGGAATCAGAAGCACCGATTTATAAATGAAGAATTCGTGGGCTCAATTTTATGAAAAGATAGCAAAAGGGGCAATTAATAGAATGTTTAGAATTATCTAAAGTCAATGAACGTCCATTGAATAAACAGGAATTAATGCCAAGAATGTGAATTACATATCGAAAAACGAAATTTTCAAACATCTGGATTTATAATAGATACACTTTCCCCTATAATTATTTATCTAGGAATCTCAATTAGAGGTGTTAATGTGATGGTCGGAATATTAGGATGTGGTGCTATAGCAAATATAATCACTAATTTTGCATCGGAGGGAAAGCTGGGTGTTGATCTAAAATTTTTTTATGATAGGGATATGGAAAGAGCAGAAAACCTGGCATCCCAAGTAGATGGGATAGTAGTACTCAATATAAACGATATGTTGGATCAGGTTGATCTGGTGATTGAAAGTGCATCTCCCCAAGCTGTGATGGAGGTCGTTCCACACATTCTCGAAAGAGGAAAAGATGTGATTGTCATGAGTTTGGGGGCATTGATGGATCCTGCTCTTAGAAATCATCTAGATGAGATAGCCAAACAAAATAACTCAAAGATATACGCACCTTCTGGAGCCGTTGTAGGTTTAGACGGCATCAAAGCTGCTTCCATCGGTAAGATCCGTGAAGTAAGCCTGGTCACACGAAAGCCCCCTAAATCTCTAGGAATCTCAACAGATAAGGAAACAATATTATACGAAGGCAAAGCAAGAGATGCGGTGCGTAAATTTCCAGTAAACATTAATGTGGCTGCTGCTTTAACTATTGCCTGCGGTAAGGAAGTGGATGTAAAAATCATAGCTGACCCTGCTGTGGACCGCAACTGCCATGAGGTTCATGTAGTGGGTGATTTTGGGGAGCTTAAAACTACTACCCAAAATATTAGATGTGCCACCAATCCGAAAACAAGTATTTTAGCCGCTTATTCTGCAATTAAACTCCTTAAAAGTTTAAACGAAAATCTTAAGATCCTAACCTAAAATTTTTTAAAATTACTATTTTTTGTACTTATTAACATTAATTCACAATTTTTATCACATTTCATCTATATCTTGCAAATTTTAAGGATTAGTAATCCACATTTCATGCCAAACATAAATCGTCTAGATTGAGTGTTTATTGTTTATTTTTGCTTTTTCACTAAATTTAGTATAGTATTACTAATTAGGGAAATATTATATTTTTTATTATGTATACTCCTAGCGGCATATGATACTTATTATGTCACCATCTACAAGTTCATAGTCGCTTGAAATTCTTCTGCAACTTCTAGCATCAAGTGCATGCATGAAACTATCACCTATATCCGTGTGTATTACATATGCCATGTCTCTTGGTTTAGAACCTTTCTTAATGAGTAGAGCATCTGGTAATATATTTCCCTTTTGGTCTGATAATTTATGTTCGTCTTCAACAGGAAAAACAACAATCATATCCAGAATTTCAAAAATTGCACTGTTAAGTGCTTTTTGTACTCCTGTACTTCCATACTTCTGGAGCACATGTTCTTTTATATAATTCAGAGCCTTCATTTGATTTTCATTGAGCTTTTCGGGTTCAAGGATCTCAAAATCAGAATCACCCGGGAAATAACTTATTAACCCTGCTTCTGAGGCACGTATAAGGGCAAGTTCTGATTCTGCTGAAGCTGCAATTACATTTCCATATTTATCTTCTAATCTTTTGATGTTTTCATCCGATGTGGGCATATCTGCCTTATTTGCAACTATTAGCATTGGTTTTGCTCTTTTAAGAAGGTCATCAAGGACCGCAATAATATCGGAATCATCCCATTTATCATAATCCTTATCAACGACCTTTTTTGCTTCAATAATATCTTCAAGCCTTATACCGGTTCCACTCAGCTGTTCAGAAATCACCTTAGCAAGATCTAGTCTTTCTGACATTACCTTCCTTATCATTTTATTCCAATTTTTCTTTAAGATTCCAAAAAGCCACATGGTGATCTCGTGTTCAAGAAACTCAACATCCTCCAGCGGGTCATGACTACCAGGTTCACAAGGCCTCCCCTCTTCATCTGTAGATCCTGAAGCATCGATAATATGAATGAAAGCTCTTGCCTGTCTAAGGTCATCTAAAAATTTGTTTCCAAGTCCTCGGCCTTCATGGGCACCGGGAACTAGTCCTGCAACATCTATAAGTTCAACAGGTATCAACCTTTTTCCAGATACACATTTTGAATTGTTAGGATTACATGTTACTTCCAGTTCTTTGCATGGGCACTCTGTTACAACATGTGCAACTGCTTTGTTAGCATCTATAGTTGTGAATGGATAACTTGCAACTTCTACTTCTGATAATGTTGCAGAATTAAAAAAAGATGACTTTCCGACGTTTGGTTTTCCTGTTACAGCGATTTGAAGCATTTTTCTCATTCCTGATATTTATAAGAATCTCTTAATTAATTTAATGGGCCATGTTAAATAACAATTTCGATAGTGAAAAAAACAATACTCTGAATTTATTTAATAATTCCATTTGTCAAATTGTTACTAGAGAAATATAAATATAAAAAAAATCTAAATATTATTTAGACATTAATCAGAGCTATGATCTAATTTTTATGAGTTTAAGGAGAATAAACAAATGTCAAAATTATATCTGGTGGGTGTTGGGCCGGGATCTGAGAAATATTTAACATTTGAGGCTTTAAATGTAGTTGGATCCTCCGATATTTTAATGGGGAGTAAAAGAGCTTTAAAACTTTTTCCAGATACAAAAGCCGAAAAAATAGAACTTAATGCTAAAAATATGGGGGAAATGCTTAATTTAGCCGTTTCAAAGGCATGTGAAGGACGAGCTGTTGCACTTCTGTCCACTGGAGATCCTGGATTTTCAGGCGTATTAAAACCCATCAAAAAATTGGCTGGAAAATTGGAATTTGAAGTTATTCCGGGTATAAGTTCGATTCAAATATGTGCATCAAAACTTCAAATATCATGGGATGAAGCCAATATCATAACAATGCATGGAAAGGGGATTTCAGGCGAATTAATTTCCTTATTATCAAATGGAAGAACCACCATTATTCTGCCAAACAATACAATTGAAGAAACTGTGGAATACCTTTTGGATCAAGGAATAGATCCAAACAGAAGGGCAGCAGTATGTGAAAATTTAAGCTACGAAAATGAAAAGATAGTGGAAGTCCAACTCAAGGAACTTTTAAATGAACAATTTGGTTATATGTGTGTGTTGGTTGTTTACTGAAGGTGGATAAAATTAAAAGCTCAGAACTGTTTTTAAAACTTAAACAAGAAATAGAACGCTACAGATCGCGAGTAAAACCTGAAAAGAAAATTGATGATGAGTTACAAGGAAAAATGTCCAATTATAATCTAGAAAATTTCAATAGATTAACAGGAACTTCCTATTTAGGGTGTGAAGAGGAAATTGATACAGATAAACTCGAAGATCTCAAACATGCCATAGATCATTACTTTGATTTTTATGCACCATATGATGAGGAATTTAAAGAATTTATAAAAATAATATCTATATACTTAACATTTATCGAAAAAAAGCCTTTACATCCTCCAGGAATAGTTTTTTCAGGAGGAAGAACTGTCTATCAAAGGGGAAAATTCTATTACTGTACTGGAAAAAAATATTTTAAAAATGAAGAAGAATCCCTTTGCAACTTTTGCGTTTGTCTAGAAGTTTAGATCAAGCAGTACTTCCATATAATGTAATAAGTAATTATCATCGAAATGACAAAAATGAATAAAATTCATTACTTGCAGATGGATTCATCTTCTCCTCTCCATGGTGGAGATACGATGCAGAGAAATTTCAGATCATCTTTACCAATATTTTTGATCCTTTGACATGCATTTGAAGGAATATATACAGATTGGCCTGTTTTCAAAACATTTGATTCCTTATTTATATATATTTTACCCATTCCATCAAGGATATAATATATTTCAATAGAATTTATGAGTTTATGGGGAAGTGAAGATTGATCCGGTCCAAGAATTGCATGGGCAATACTACAATCCATTTCTACATTATCGTTTTCAGGGTGAATAAGTTCGCATAGAGTTGTTTCATCGATGGCCTTGAAATACGTTGATTTTTTAATGTCTTTTATCAGCATATGAATCAAATAATTAGGTGTTAACAAAAAAATAGAAGGGTTTTAAACCCTTAATTAAGGAATTTAATTCATGGGGAGCGCTTTAACCTCTTCGGTATGATCTCCATAAAGGATGTCTCCGATCTCGGTTAGTCTTTCCATTCCCTTGACTTCGTGTTTTTGCAATGGGATCTCTGCAATAACCTGTCCACCAAATTTTTGTTGGATAGTAATAAGTCTTTGTTCTTGTATCTTTCGTCTTGCTGCACAGAATTCACAATCAGCTTCTTCTGGTTGGATCTGGTTTACAATTACTCCATCAGTCGTCATGTTGAACTTGTGGAGTGCTTCCATTGCACGTTCTGATTCGTATATAGACATTTCTTCAGGTATGACAACTGTTTTAAATGAAGTTCTAGTAGGATCTGCCATAATACCTCGTGCTTCCCTTATTCTTTTTTTAGTTTCTTCCATATCTTCTAAGGCTTTATCCTCTTCTTCTTCATCACCCATGAACGGCATGATATTCTTAAATGCCTTGGCCATACTACCAATTTGGCGCCTGACAGTTATCATCTTTCCAACCCATGAATCCATCATTTCAGGGAATGAAAGTAATCTGAGTGTGTGGCCTGTAGGTGCTGTGTCAAATATAACAATATCATATTCATCTGTGGTCATGTACTGGAGAAATTTGTCAAATGCAGCGGCTTCGTCTATACCGGGTGACATTGAAGCCATATCCATCTGATCTTGCATCATACCCATATCCATACCAGGATTTAGAGACTGTTGTTCTTTCATTTTGGCCTGATAATCTTGCATTGCAATTTCAGGGTCTATTTCTAGTGCTTCAAGATTTTCTGATATTGGTGTTGGGTTGTGACCAATATTTCTCTCGTATGAGTCTGATAATGAATGTGCAGGATCAGTTGATATTATCAAGGTTTTTTTGCCTTGTCTTGAAAACCATAACGCTGTAGCAGCAGAAATGGTTGTTTTACCAACCCCTCCTTTACCTCCAATAAATACAAATGTTGTTTTTCCTTTGTTGAACCTAAAAAGATCTTTAAATGCCATTATTTGCCCTCCATTTTTCATATTATTAATTAGTCTAAAATTTAGTCTAAGGTTGTGATGTATGATATGTTATAGTTATTTTTAAAGTTATTCTATGTTGACCTTTAAATAATAAATAATGTTTAATTTATGATCTCATATTTTTTCTATTTTAATAAGCACACTTAGGAATATTGTTTAAAAATTGTAAAATCTTATTTTGTTCAAATTTGATTTACTAAAATAAAATTAAAATCTTTAATAAATTTTTTTTCTTAGTTTTAAGAATAATTATGTTTTTGTTATGTTTCTAAAATTAATTAGATTATCTAAGTCTTAAAATTAGTATTTTTATCAGGATTAAGATTATACAATACAATGTGAATACCTGGTAAGTTGGTGGGACCGGTATTGTGAATCACTTATGTTTCTAATAAAATATATAGGAAGGAAATAAATAAAGGGACAATCATAATATTAATTAGTATTATAGATTAATAATTATATTAACGGGTGTGTTGGATATTAAATGGAGGTAGTGATATGCAAAAAATGGGCAGTGCAATAATATTGATCATTTTAGGTTTAATTGTATTGGCCTTTCCTTTATTAGGACTCGTTCCATTAAGTCTACTTACTGGATTCATAGTTCTTATCCTAGGTATAGGTCTTATATTGGGTGGAATAGCAGAGATGGGTGAAAGTGCAGGTATGGGAATCCTGGAACTGATATTGGGAATAATTGCCTTAATATTGGGTATTGGATTCATATTTAATCCTGCATTGTTCAGCTTTGTAGCTGGATTAATAGTATATATAGTTGGTTTATTCCTGATAATTGCCGGTATTATTGGTATTGTTTCAAAATCCGGTGGAAGCAGATGGAATGGAGTTTTAGCCCTAATTATTGGTATAATATACCTAATTGTGGGAGTTTTAATAGCAAATCCACTATACCTTGGAATATTAATTGGCCTCTGGCTGTTATTCACAGGTATAATAATGCTTGTCAAGAAGGATTAAGAAAAAAATTTAAATATCCAACAAACTCTATTTTTTTTTATTCTTTTAAAAATCTATAATAATTTTTTTACATTATTATTAGAATTATTTTCTCGTTTAATGCGATTGAAGTGATAATATTTTTGTCTGTTATTTAATATTGAGTTATTATTAGATAGGAAAGTTTATGTTGAAAGGAACCAATAAAACACTTTAGAGTAGTTAGTAATTAACTAGTAATGATAATGCTTCTACTATTGAGTTATATCTGTATCTAATAATTTTAAATCGTAATTTAAGAAAAAATAGGATGATATTTCGTAAATTCAAAAAAACCAATCCTACACTTAAATTAGATCCTCTTAAATAAACGGAATAGAGTTTAAATAAAGTTCAAAATATAAAAGCCATTCAGTGGTTGAAATGCAAGAAGAAACAAATAATATTCTCCAAAGGGATCAAGAAAAAATTGCCAAAAAAATTTCCAAATTTATAGCAGATAAGTGGAAAGAATCTCAAACATCAGGAGTGGTCATTGGGCTTAGCGGAGGTTTAGACTCCTCAACAACAGCTTATCTGTGCGCAAGATCCCTTAAAAATGATCAGATTTTGGGGATTATCATGCCAACAGTTACAACTCCAGATGAAGATATAGAAGATGCAATAACTGTTGCAGAGGCCCTTGGAATTGAATATGAGATTATCCATGTAGATGATTTAATAGCACCTTTCAAGGATCTTTGTATCCATGCTGCTCAGAAGAAACAGGGAACATCACACAACAGAGAACTTGCTAATGCAAATCTAAAGGCAAGAATTAGAATGATGATACTGTATTATCATGCAAATGACTTGAATAGATTGGTTGTAGGAACAGGAAACAGAACTGAACTTCTTGTAGGATACTTCACTAAATATGGTGATGGCGGTGTAGATATATTGCCAATTGGAGATCTTTACAAAACTGATGTGAGATTACTTGCATCGCATATTGAAGTACCTGAGGGAATAATTAAAAAACCCCCAACAGCAGGTTTGTGGGCAGGCCAGACCGATGAAGAGGAATTGGGTATAAAATATGGGCTTCTTGACAAAATGTTGTGTCTAATGGTTGATAAAAAGATGGAAGACATGGATATTGCACAAAAGCTGGGTATATCTATTGAAGAAGTTTTAAGGATAAGGGCTAAGGTTAATAGTTCGACACATAAGTTGAAACCAGCACCATCGCCTGAAACAATTTAATCTTTTTTATATTATAAACGGTGTAATAATGTATTCAATGGTTTATATAACTACTTCAGGAGATTTAGAGTCCAAGAAAATTGCAAGGAAACTTTTAGAAGAAAAACTGGCAGCTTGTATTAATATAATTCCAACAATAGGATCCATGTATCTTTGGAAAGGTACTATTGAGGAAGATTCAGAGTCAATTATGTTTATTAAAACAAAGTCAGAATTAGTTGTGAAGGTAATAAAGAGAGTAGAACAACTTCACAGTTATGAAATTCCATGTATATTAGAAATACGTGTAAATAATGGATCTAATAATTATTTAAAATGGATGAAAAATGAGTTGGAAATAAAATAGGGATTATTAATTGTGATGTTCAGTAACAAATATATTGAATATAAAAAAATTATTGAGATAGATTAATCTTATAAAAATTTATAATAATCATATTCTGATTAAAAATCAATTAAATCATATTTAGATTTTAATATGAATTAAAAAATTGAATATTTCTATGGATTTTAAGTTTATTTTGGGGTGATCATTTGACTGACATTAAAATTGAAGAGAAATGGCAAAGGAAATGGCAAGAAGCCGGTATATTCCACTCTGATCCTAATAATAAAAAGAAAATATATGTAACAGTAGCATACCCCTATCCTAGTGGAGCAATGCACATTGGACATGGAAGAACTTATACAGTTCCAGATGTTTATGCACGTTTTAAAAGAATGCAAGGATACAATGTCTTATTTCCAATGGGGTGGCATGTAACAGGTGCACCAGTTGTAGGGATTGCCAAACGTATCGAAAGAAGAGATCAGTGGACCATGGATATCTATAAAAATATTCATAAGGTGCCTGAAGAAGAGCTTGAAAAATTCATTGATCCCGAATATATTGTAGAGTATTTCAGTAGGGAATATCATGACGTAATGACTCGTATGGGTTATACAATTGATTGGAGAAGAGAATTCAAGACCTTGGATCCACATTATCAAAAATTTATAGAATGGCAGTTTAGAAAACTAAAAGAAAAGGACCTTGTACGTATAGGTGAACACCCTGTAAAGTACTGTCCAGAATGTGAAAATCCGGTGGGGGACCATGATCTTCTTGAAGGGGAAGGTGTAGGAATAAATGAACTAACACTTGTTAAGTTTGAATTAGATGGGGAATATTTGGTTGCAGCAACATTTAGGCCTGAAACATTATTTGGGGCTACTAATTTATGGTTAAATCCTGATTCAGAATATATTAAAATCAATGTGAATAATGAAAATTGGATAATAGCCAAAGAGGCCTACAGTAACATATTGAATCAAAAAAAAGATATTTTAAAGGTATCGGATGTCAATGCAAAGGAATTAATTGGTAAACATGTAAAAAATCCTTTAACTGGTGATAAACATATAATACTTCCTGCATCATTCGTTGATCCTGAATATGCTACGGGAGTTGTTTATTCTGTACCGGGACATGCTCCTGCAGATTTAATAGCATTGTTAGACCTTAAAAATAATGAAAAGCAACTTGAAAAATATAACATAAAAGATCAAGTTTTAGGGATTCAAGCAATCGGGATAATAAAACTTGAAGGATTCAGTAATGTCCCTGCAAAGGATATGATTGATAGATATAATGTTACAAATCAAAATGATATTAACTTAAAAGATGTTACTAACGAGTTATACAAACTTGAGCATGCAAAAGGGGTTATGGATAAGGATACTGGTGTTTATCAAGGGCTTGGTGTTTCAGAAGCAAGGGACGAGATTATTAAACTCCTGACAAATGAAGGAAAAGGAGATATACTTTTTGAATTTGCAGAAAGACCTGTTATTTGTAGGTGTGGAACTAAATGTGTTGTTAAAATACTTGATGACCAGTGGTTTTTAAAGTACTCCGATGAGAGATGGAAAGAAGTTACTTATCAGTGTTTAGATGACATGAATATCATACCTGAAGAAGTTAGGGCTAACTTCAATTATTATATTGGATGGCTTCAGGATTGGGCATGTTCAAGGAGAATCGGACTTGGAACCAAATTACCATGGAATAAAGACTGGTTAATAGAGCCTTTAAGTGATTCAACTATTTACATGGCATATTATACAATAGCAAAATATATGAAAGATATTAATCCCGAGGATCTCAATGATCAATTCTTTGATGAGATATTTTTAGGATTGAAATCTTCTGTAGCACCTACACATGGAATAAATCAGGAACTCACTAATGAGATGAAAGATGAATTCAATTATTGGTACCCTTTAAACTGGAGGCTTTCAGCCAAGGATTTGGTTGGAAATCATCTTTCATTCCATATATTCCATCATTCTGCAATATTCCCTCAGGAGAAATGGCCAAGGGGTATAGTTGTATTTGGAATGGGTTTATTGGAAGGTCATAAAATGTCCTCTTCCAAAGGGAATATTGTGATGCTGGAAGATGCAATAAAAACCTACGGATCGGATGTTATTAGACTGTTTTTAATGTCCTCAGCAGAACCTTGGCAAGATTTTGACTGGAGGGAAAATGAAGTAAAGGGAATTAGTAAACGTCTGGAATGGTTCCTTGAATTTTCACAGCGGGTAGAAAAAATTTACGGCTCAGAAATAATACTTGAAGATCATGAAACTTTACCTAAAGTTAAAAAACCTATAAATAAATGGATGTTGGCCCAAGTTAATATGCGAATTATGGATGCAACAAAAGCTTTGGAAGGATTTCAAACAAGAAAAGCATTACAAGAGGCGTTTTTCCTATTTAAAAAGGATATAGATCATTTCTTTTTCAGAATTGAACATGAAACAGAAGATGCAGTGGCAATGGAAGAAATAGCTGAGGTTTTGGTTTACATTCTTGGGGTATGGATTCGTTTGATGGCCCCATTCGTTCCACATGGATGTGAGGAGCTTTGGGAAAGATATGGCGGTCATGAGTTGGTTTCAACTAAAATGTGGCCAGAGCACTATCAAGATCCAAATGATGAAATAATTCAAAAGGGTGAAGAAATAGTGTATGGACTCTCTCAGGATATAAACGAGATCAAAAAGGTTATCAACATTAAACCGACTAAAATTCATGTTTATGTTGCGCCAGAATGGAAATGGAAACTGTTTGATATTGCAAACAACATTGGCAAACCAGATATAGGTAAAATAATGCAAGAAGCTATAAAACAAAATGTCCATGATAACAAAAAGGAAATAGCTGAATTTGCAAAGAAGATTGGAAAAGAAATGACTAAAATCAAGTATTTAGGAATGATAGATGAATATTCCGCCCTTAACAATTCAATTGAATTCCTTTCTGGAGAGGCTGATGCTGAGGTAATTATCTACGATAAGCCTACCTATGATCCCCAAGGTAAATCGCGTAATGCAATGCCATACAAACCAGCCATTTATATAGAATGATTATTCCATTTTATAATTTTTAAGTTGGTAAATTTCAGATCAAACATATGTCAGAGGAACATTCTAATAAATTATCAAGATAGACAAGGCAACATTTAACCTTTCAGAACCAAGATCCATTTCAAACTCAGAAGCTCTTAGAATTTCAGATCCTGATGGATGTTTAGTTTAATTGATAATAACAGAGCTATCGGCTACAAATACTCTAAAACCGGGATATGAAGGATTTTTAGGATATTCCAAAACCCTCTTCCGACATTTTGGGGCATAGTGAGTGATATAAATAGTATTAAAACTTAAAAAGAGGTTATGTGGGAAATTATCTTAAAAAAAGTGATAAATTGATTATGATGCCTTAGAGGGGTTAATTTTAATATTTTTTAGTTTGAAGTTTCAGAAAGTTCTTTAGGATACCAACATCTTCAACTTCTGTTTCAACAATATCCCCTACATTCATAGGTCCTACACCTGGAGGAGTTCCAGTTGATATTATATCTCCAGGATTTAATGTCATTATATTTGATATAAATTCAATCAATTCGTAAACATCAAATATCATATTTTTGGTGTTGGAATTTTGTTTCAATTCTTTGTTAAGTCTTAAAGAAATTTTTTGGTTCATTGGATCCATCTCTGTTTCGATCCAAGGCCCCAATGGTGCGAAGGTATCAAAACTTTTTGCTCTGGTCCATTGGATATCCTTTCTCTGTTTGTCCCTAGCAGTAACATCATTAACAACAGTATAACCTCCAACGTATTCGGGGGCATATTCAGATTTAACATTATGAGTTTCTTTTGAAATAACTATTCCAAGTTCTGCTTCATGATCAACTTGTGTAGAAGATCTGGGATAAATTATAGCATTTAAATGCCCTATAACTGCTGTTGCTGGTTTTATAAAAATAATGGGTTCTTCAGGGAGGTCCATATCAAGTTCCTTTGCATGGTCAGTGTAATTTAGACCAATGCACACAATTTTCGAAGGTACTATAGGGGCAATTATCTCTACTTCCTGAAGTTGATAGCTGTTTAAAAGTTCCAGTTCATCTACATTCAAGGTATTTATTGCTTCTATCATAGAGGAATTAATTTCCGTTATTTTTTGATTTTCTATTAAACCTGTTTTTGTTTTCATTTGTGTTTTAAATCCCACTAGTTTCATTGAAATCACACCATATGAATCATTTAAATGATTCTCTCAATTGGTACTACTAAAATGTCACGAGCACCTATCTTTTTGAGATGATTTACAAGATTAAAAACTTCTTTTTCATCAACAACAGCATGAACAGCTACAACATCATTATCAGAAAGTACATTTGAAACAGTAGGTCCTGTGAGTCCTGGCATGGCTTTTTTAACATCATCGAGGAATTTTTTGTTGACATTCATCATTACAAGCTTTTTACCCTCTGCATCTAAAACTCCTTTTATTCCGGTTCTTATGGCTTCAATTTTATCATTGTTGACTTTATAACTTTTTTTATTTGCAATGAGCTTAATTGAGCTTTCAAGGATCGTGTCAATGATTTTAAGATGATTCATTTTCAATGTGGTTCCAGTGCTTGTAAGGTCTGTAATTATGTCTGCAACGCCAATAAAGGGTGCTATTTCTGTAGATCCACTTAATTCAACTATTTTAGCTTCAATCCCTTTGTTCTTGAAATATCGTTTAGTTAAATTTGGAAATTCAGTTGCAACCACGGCACCATCTTCAATATCCGAAATTGTATTAGTGCCGGAATCTTCTGGAACAGCTAATACTAGTTTTGCACTTCCAAAGTTCAGATCTTCCAATATCTCAACCGATGCACTATTCTCTTCTATGAGGTCTAGACCAGTCATTCCTAGATCTGCAGCACCATCTGCAACAAATTCAGGTATATCAGCCGCTCTGGTGAACATAACACTTATCTCTTCATCATATGTCTCGGAAAATAGTCTTCTATTGGCAGTATCCTTTACTCCAATCCCTGCTTTGCCTAAAAGTTTGACAGCAGGTTCGCTGATCCTTCCTTTGGAAGGCAATGCTATTCTTATCTGCATTTAAATCCTCCTATTTCTAAAAATGTTTAAATCATGATTTAGTACTATTAAATTGATAACATGATAAAGTTGAACTGTTAAATATTTATGTTCTTCCCTCAATTCATATATGGTGTGAAAATGGAAAGCAAAAACATTCTTATAAAAGATGCAACAATCATTGCTGATGAAATAATAAAAGGCTCATTATTAATCGAAAACGATAAAATAGTGGAAATTTCTGACAAAATCGGAATTAGTGATGCAGAAGAGGTAATACTCGCAGATGACAAGATTTTACTCCCCGGACTTGTTAACACTCACACACATCTTTCAATGACACTCATGAGAGGTCTTGCAGATGATATCCCTCTTGATTCCTGGTTGAATAATCATATTTGGCCTGTTGAAGCAAATCTTACAGGGGAACATTGTTACGCTGGAGCATTATTAGCCTGTGCAGAAATGATCAAATCTGGAACCACATGCTTCAATGATATGTATTTTTTTATGGATCAAGTTGCAAAAGCTGCTGATGAAGCGGGTATTCGTGGAATGCTTTCACATGGAATGATAGACTTTGGTGACGAAGAGAAGAGAAAAAATGAATTCAAGGAAACAATTCGTATTATAAAAAAATGTCATAATACTGGAGATGGCAGGATTAAAGTTGCATTTGGGCCTCATTCCCCATATACATGTTCACAAGAATTACTTGAAGGAGTAAAGAAGGAATCAAATAAATATGGAGTTAGAATACACATTCATGTCTCTGAAACTCAGAAAGAAGTTTCAGACATTCAAGAGATACATGGAAAACGTCCATTTGAGTATTTAAATGATATAAACTTTTTAGGAGAGGAAGTAACAGCTGCTCACGCAGTGTGGGTTTCAGATTCTGAAATCGATATAATTAAGGAAAAAAATGTTAAGTTATCTCATAATCCTTCAAGTAACATGAAACTTTCATCGGGAATTTCTCCGGTTGCAAAACTTTTAGATAAAGAAGTTTGTGTGTCATTGGGTACTGATGGCCCTGCATCAAACAACAATATGGATTTATTTGAGGAGATGAAAATTTCTGCACTTCTTCAGAAGGTAAATACCATGGATCCAACTGTTCTGTCAGCTGCAAATGTTTATAAAATGGCTACTATTAATGGTGCTAATTCACTTGGCCTTGAAAATGAAATAGGAAGTATAGAAGTTGGAAAAAAGGCAGATATTGTCTTAGTTAACATGAAAATACCCAAATTAACTCCATTTAGAAATCCTATATCTCATCTGGTATATTCTGCTAGTGGAGGCGATGTTGATACAGTGTTATGCAATGGGACGGTACTTATGAAAAATAAGGAACTTTTAACAATTGATGAGGCAAGAGTAATTGAGATTGCAGAAAATGCTTCAGAAGATCTTCTATCGAAATGTTGAGCTATTTTTATGGGAATGGGGCCTATTGAGGTATAAAATGGATAAATTAGTTTTATTTGACATTGATAAAACATTACTGGTTGGTTCAACATTTCATTATGCTGCTTTAAAAGAAGCATTATCCCAAGTATATGGAATAAAAAACCCCCGTTCCATTCCAAATATGCAGGGAATGACAGATCTCAAAATTATTTATACAACACTTGCCTTGGAAAAACTGGATTCAGATACAATAAAATCTGGTTTAGACGAATGCATGGATTTGATGTATTTGAATTTTAAGGTAGCTCTTCAAAACAAAGATTTAATAGTGTTAGATGGTGTGAGACTATTGCTTGAAAATCTTCAGAGACTTGAAATACCAATGGGTCTTGTTACAGGAAACATGGAAGCCATAGCCTGGTTGAAACTTGAGAAAGTAGGTTTAAAAAAATATTTCCAGTTTGGTGGATTTGGAGATAGAGTTGTGAAAAGAAGTAGCCTGGTTAAGGACGCTATTGCAGAGTCTGAAAAAAATTTAGGTAAAATTAATTATGAAAATATTTTTTTGGTTGGTGACACACCGCGAGACATATTAAGTGGTCAGAAAGTGGGGGTTAAAACAATTGGAGTAGCCACTGGAGATTTTTCCAATCATGAACTTATTCTTGCTGGTGCTGATTTCATTCTTAATGATCTTAAAGACACAAAAACCGTTTTGGACATTATTTTGAATTGATATGATTTATGATATATTCTATTTTTTTTCTTTCAATTAACTAGTTTTTAGAATAAATCATATTTTATTGAATGAGTTACATACATTTATAAAAGGAGGGAATTTATTGGGATCCTATTTCAGGGAAGATATCGAAACTTTACCTCGAGATGAGCTAGATGAGCTTGTTGATGAACGCATACGTTACACAGTAGAATATGCTTATGAAAATTCACCTTTCTATAGGAAATGGTTCGATAAAACTGGTACAATCCCCTCTGATGTTCAAGATCACGAGGATCTCAGAGAACTACCAGTTGTATCAGGCGAAGTTATAAGGGAGAACCAGCCTCCAGAGACTAATATATTTGAGTTTAAATCTACTTCGTGGAAAAATGTTTTCACAATACATGAAACTAGTGGAACCAGCGGTGTTCCAAAATCATTTTTTCTGACTTGGGGAGATTGGCAGCGTTATTCAGAGAAGTATGCTCGTGCATTCGTATCTCAGAACTTTGAATCAGGTGACAGAGTTGTTGTGTGTGCATCGTATGGTATGAACATTGGTGCAAATACAATGACTCTTGCAGCGCAAAAAATTGGTATGACCATAATTCCTGAGGGTAAATGCACTTTTCCAGTTAGAATTATTAAGAACTATGAGCCAACTGGCATCGTTGGAAGTGTATTCAAACTACTGCGTCTTGCACATAGGATGGAGTCTGAGGGAATTAAACCTTCAGAATCAAGTATAAAGAGACTTATAGCTGGTGGAGAAAGTTTTTCTGAGGAATCACGTAAATACCTACAGGAAGTATGGGATGTTCCAGTTTACAATACATATGGAAGTACAGAAGGCACTATGTGTGGGGAGTGTATTAAAAAGAGCGGATTACATGTGCCTGAGGATCTTGTTCACCTTGATGTATATAATCCTCAGCTTGAAAACTTTGTAGAAGATGATGAATGTGGTAGAATTGTTCTAACAACCCTTTTACCTTTAGGTGGAAAAACAGGAAATTTGCTCATTAATTATGATACTGATGACACAACCACAGTAGTATCACGCCATAGATGTAAATGTGGAAGAACTCATATGAGAATAATGAATCCTCAGAGGGAATCAGAAACTGTATGGGTTTCTGGTTTTCCATTTAACAAGGTAGATGTTGAACAGGGAGTTTTTCAACGTGAAAACATGGATTATTTAACAGGAGAATATGAAGCATTTATATATGGGGATAATGATGAGGCAACTTTAACGGTTAGGGTTGAATGTGATGATCCTGTTAGTTGTGATAAGGACATAGTTGAAAACAATTTTATCAAAACATTCTTTAAATACAAACCTGGTCTACAGCAAGCACACACAGATGGAACATTTAACATTATGTTCGATTTTACTGAATCAGAAGGTTTAGAATTTTATAGAATTAAGGGAAGACCTAAACGTTTGATAGACCGCCGATGATTTAAACATAACTAACAATTTTTTTTATAATTCATTAAAATAAGAAGAATTTAATTATTCAGATGGATTTTCCAAACAAAAAAAATATATTATGATGTAATTGATAGAAAAATTTTTTATTTCCAAAATAAAGTTTCATTTCAATTTTAATGAATAAAAAGGGAATATAGGAGAAATGAATATGTTAAACGCTGAAACTTATATAACAAAGGATAAAGGAATTGGGGGCAAAATCAGAACAAAATATGAAGATTTTTATGTTGAAGAAATACCTGAACATCTGCCCAGTGGAACCGGACCCAACACATGGATATTAATTGAGAAAATAGGCAGAAATACCCTTGAAGTAGTACTTGACATTGCAAAGGAGTTTAAGATCAGTCGAAAAAGAATGGGATTTGCAGGTATGAAGGATAAATCTGCCTTAACAAGACAATGGTTATGTGTTTCAAACAGTGAAGCATCGGAGTTAGTGGGATTAGAAGACAAATTATACAATGTAAAAGTACTTGAAATTAAACAGAATGAGAAAAAACTCAGGATAGGACAACTTATCGGTAACAAGTTTAGAATTTTAATCAGAGATACAGAAAATCCTGAAAATGATGTTAAAACTGCTAATAATATTTTAAGTAAACTAGAGACAGTTGGTGTACCTAATTATTATGGATGGCAGAGGTTTGGAAAGAACAGACCAAATACTCACAGGGTTGGAGAATACATTGTTCAAAATGATATTAAAGGTGCAGTAGATTCTTATATTGGAAACCCCTATCCTAAAGAAAAGGACCATATAAAGTCTGCCAGACAATATTATGATGATGGGGAACTGGAAGAGGCTTACGAGAGTATGCCTGCGGGAATGAGATATGAGAAGATGATGCTCAGGGAGCTAATGAAACAAAAGCGAAAAAAAGGAGAACTTAATGAAAATTCATATAAAATAGCATTGGAAAGCCTTCCTAAACCACTAAAACGAATGTTTGTTCATGCATATCAGTCTTACCTATTCAACAAGGTTGTGAGTGAGAGATCAAAACTTGGAATAGATAAATATGTCGATGGAGATATAATAATCGACAACGAGGAACATTTAGTACATGAATTTGATATAAATAATATAAATGAAAGAATAAAGTCTTTTGAGGTTCATCCAACAGCACCACTTTATGGTACTAAAGTACCACTTGCAGAAGGAGTGGTTGGTAAAATAGAGCAAAAAGTTCTCGATGATGAGGGAATAAAACTAGAAGATTTTGAATGTCCAAAAACTCCAAAATTAGGAAGTCATGGACTTAGAAGAGCTATAAGATTTAAAATATGGGATATTTCTGCAGTTGAAACTTCTGAAGGAGTACTCACAGAGTTTTCCATTCCAAAAGGATGCTATGCAACTGCTGTTCTCAGGGAAATAATGAAAGAAGATGTGTATTAACTAAAATTCAAAATATGAGTTATTTGATGTTAATACCATTTTTTAATGCACTTTTATATGGGTTCTGAGTCTGTAATAAAATGTTGAATTTAGAGAATTTATATGGAAATGATTTGTTTGTAATTTAAAAAAATTTAGTTAAAAATATTTAATGATTGTTAAAGTATATTTTTAACTATTTTACCATCTTTAATTACCAATAATATATTATTTGGATCTCCTAATGACTTTATATTTGTTAATGGATCGTATTTGCTTATAACAATGTCTGCAAGTTTTCCAAATTCAATTGAACCCAATTTTTCTTCCCATCCTAAACTTTCTGCTGCTTTCTTTGTTCCTGCAACGATTGCTTCCATAGGATCCATTCCCATATCACACATGTATCCTAGTTCATCAAGGTTGCGACCGTGTGTTATAACACCCGAATCTGTTCCCATTATAATTTTAACTCCAGCTTTGTAAGCCTTTCTAATGTTATTTTCATGGACTTTTTCCATACGAATAGCATCGTCACGACTCCAGTCAGGGATTGCAGATGTTTCATCTTCTGCTAATTCTTTGTTTATCTTCATTGCTATGAATGTGGGAACAAGGAAGGTTCCATTGGAAATCATCAGTTCTATACATTCATCATCAAGACATGTTCCATGTTCAATTGAATTCGCTCCTGCGTTGATAGCATTTTTAATACCTTTAGTTCCATGTGCATGGGCCACAACTTGTAAATTCCTGTAGTTGGCTTCTTCAACTATGACTTTCAATTCTTTCATGGAAAACTGAGGATATTCCGGACGATCATTCGCACTTATTACTCCCCCTGTAACCATGACCTTAATTACTTCTGCGCCTGCACGCATAATTTCCCTTACAGTTTTCCTAACTTCTTCTTCACCATCAGCAATTCCATCTGGATAACCTGGATATATTGGTTTAATATCAAAGCCAGAATTTAACCAAAAATCAAAATGTCCACCTGTAATAGAAAGAGGTGAAACTGAGATCTGAAGACGTGGTCCAATAATAATTCCATTATCAACTGCCAGTTTAACTCCTACATCCGCAAGACCTGCATCTCTAACACTTGTCACTCCTGCATTAATAGTACGTTTCATTCGTTCTATGGCATTATAAAAATATAATGAAAGGGGTGTGTATATGGTTTCTTCCCGTGTAAAGCCCTCTGTCATAAGGTGAACATGGGCATCTATGAAACCAGGTAATATGAAACTTCCTTTTACATCTACAATGTTAATTTTTTCAGCAGGGATTTTTATAGATTCTTCTAACCCTGCAGCAACTATATGATTATCTTTTATTAGAACAGCCGCATTTTGGATGGGAGTTCCTCCATTTCCATTGATTAAAATCCCGTTATTAATAAGTAAGTACGACATTTGTTACCATCTCTCAAATTTTAGTTTTCACAATTGTTAATACTATATTTTTAAAGTTCTTATTTTTTGTTAAAATAAGTCTTGTTATAAAATAGTAAATGCGGACTTTACCATGCATATACAAACTGCAAAAGCTACAACAGTTTAATATATCTTTTATTTATTTTTTTGAAATTTATTAATCTTTTGTAAATTCTTTTACTAATTTTCACTAATCAATCAATGAACCTATAAACCTTTCTTTTATAATTAAAAAGAAAATGTTATTAAATATTATGATAAAAGCATATAATAATAAGTTTAAAGGGAGGTGAAAAGATGGTAGAAGTAAAATGGACGCCTGTAATAATTGGTCTAGTAATTGCAATAATACTCAGTATAATTCTTGAACTTTTAATTGGATCATGGGGAGGCATTATCGCTTACTTAATAGCAACGATATATGTTGGTTATACAGTAGGTGGAAACTACACAAATGGGGCTATACATGGGGCACTTGTTGGCATAGTTGCAGCAATAATTGTTGGTATACTTGCTATTGTTGGTTTTGGAGTAGCGCTTGGGGCAGCAGGAGCTGGAGCTGGAGCATTAGTGCTGATCATAGGCATAATCTACGGTTTGGTAGTTGGTGCAATAGGTGGAGCTATAGGGGTTTTAATAAAAGGTACAGGTTAGATACTGTACTGAATTTAATCCCTAAATTTTCTTTTTTTAAAAATAATTTTTCAATCAATTCGATAATTCTAAATTAATTCTAATTATTTTTACAAAAAATATTAGTAATTAAAATAAATAATGTATATTTGTAATGAATTGAAAACACCAGAATTATAGACTTATAATGTACAAATTTAATTCTAATAAAATCTAAATTAAAGGAGGAGTTATATGGTTAACTGGGGAGCTGTTATAATTGGATTTTTCCTTTCAATAATTCTTGGAGGAATATTTGCAATAATTATTCCAATTTGGGGAGGATTATTAGGTCTACTTTTAGCAGGCATGGCAGTAGGGTATATAGTGGGTGGTGACGCAATGAATGGTGCTGTTAACGGTGCACTTGCAGGAGTATTCGGAGCCATAGTACTTTCATTCTTGCTACTTATAGCTGGAACTTTAATTTTAGGTATTATTGGATTCGCTGCAGCCACAATAACCTCTTTATTCATTCTTGTTGGCTTCATAGGCGTAATGATAGTAATGGCTGTTGGAGGAGCTATAGGATCCGTTGTGAAAAACGAACCAGAGGTAAGAGTAGTAGAGTACAGAGGTCCTTAATATTATGATCCATAAATAAATTATAAAAAATTGAATATAACTTCGAATATCTTAAGCAGGAGAAAACATGATCGATCAAAAATCAGTAATAATAGGATTTCTAATAGCATTAGTACTTGTTTTGGCAATGGGACTCATATTTCCGATTGGACAATTCGTAGCTGTACTTATAGGGGCCATAGTCGCAGGATATCTTGCCAATAAGAAAGCAAAAATTACAGTGGTAGAAGCCGCATTACATGGAATATTAGTGGGAATATTCACGGGAATAGTTCAGATTTTAGTTGTCTTTGTACGATCAGGATTTTCAGAAACCGTAGCCAGTATTCTAATAATTGCGGCTCTAGTATTAATAGGCGCTTATATTATTATTGGGGCACTTGGAGGGATAGTTGGAACACTTATCGGTGTAAAATCAACTAATTCTCCTGAAATAAAAGAAGATCAACCTAAATAAATTACAAAGGTGTATAAAATGACTGATTGGAAGGCTATTGGAATAGGGGCACTTATTAATGCAGTACTAACCATTGTACTAACAATTATTATGTTCCCACTATTCTTTTTAGGGCCAGTTATTGGGGGATTTATGGCAACTTATCTGGCACATGATAATACAATGTACTACACTAAAAACCAGGCTGAAGGGGCTGCCGATGGTGCAGTATCTGGAGTAATAGGGGGATTAATAATTGGGGCAATTTTCATTTTAGGATTTGGAGCTTTAAGTACAATTATTGGGCTCGTATTTACTCAAGTAGGAGTAATTGCAGGTACCATAACCTTGATAACTGGAATGTTTATAACACTCATTTCTGTAATTATCGGAGGAGTTTTAGGTGCTATTGGAGGGGTTATAGGATTTTCTGTGAAAGAAAAAGGGTCAATAAGAGTTGAAGTTGATTAAAACTTCGATTTATTTTTATTGAATAATTCAAATTAATAAAATGATTTTGTTTAAATTTTTCAATTACTGATGATTAATATTACAGTATTTTCAAGCAACCTAAATTTGCATCAACAATGATTTGATCTCCATTATTGATTAAATTATAAATATCAGATTCAGGATGATCAACCATAGGAATTTCTCCCATTATGGCTCCTGTAGCTATTATGGGTTCAGCTTCAATAGCAACAATTGCAAGAGGAGCTGTTTTGTTTTTTGCCATTTGATACAATACATACGAACCAACTGTTGAACCTTTTCCAGATGGGATGATTAGGATCTTTCCCCCTATACTTTTACCATAAAGGTCGTGATTTGAATCTGTAACAACACCCTTTTCAGGGTCAACTCCTCCAAGGAAGCTCAATGGATATTTAGTTAGTATAACCTCACCTTTTGCGCAACCTTTTGAGATTTTTCTACATTTTATGATTTTTTTTGTCATTGTTACACTTTAATTAGTATATTTATTTTAGATATTTTATGCATTAGATTTGTAAAATAAAAAAAGAATAAAAAATAAAGCCATTAGGCGTTATTCATTCAATTTCCAATTTAATTCCACCAATTCTTGGTTGTAGGTAATTGTAAAGAGCGGCTGTAATTGCATATATTACAAATCCAAAAATTAAACTAACTACAATACTTGTAACCAATGATATTAATTCAGGTATTATTGCTGCACCTACTGCAATGGATATTATTAAACTAATAACCTGTATTAAGAAAGAAAATAGGGTTATTACGATAGCAGTTATTAATGCAAATGAGACTACTGGAATTGATTCTATTTCATGGAATTTTCCAATTGCATTCCCGAAATTAAATTGTATCCCTCCGATTTTTGGAGCCAGGAAGTTGTAGAAAATTGTCATTATTGCCGATGAAATAAAAGTCAAAATGAACATCCCAATAGGCACTCCTATTACTAAAATTAACAGTCCTATTAGTCCCATCCCTCCAAAATTAGGCAAACCTGGAATTGCAGTACCAGCTGCACTTGCAGATAATGCGGCGGCCTGTAAACCTAATACTAAGATGGGACCCACTATTAACATAATAATGAAGACGATAATTCCGGATATTGCCGAGATCATAAAAGCAAAGGGCACTACAGGAACATTTTTAATCTCTTTTAACTCTTCAAAACCCAGTTTTATGGATCCTATTTTAGGAACTAATAAATTATAAATTAGGGCTGTTAAAAAGGATTGAACAATACTCAGTAAAAATCCAGCAGTAGGGAATAGTAAAAGCAGTGCTATTATCAAAGTTACAATGAAACTTGCATTTGCCCCTGCACTAGAAACTGCACCTATACTTAATATTATTATGAAAAATATTGCATATATCACTGACAATACAGCTGCAATTGAAGACATCATTATGGTATAAGGTACAATTTGAATGGATTTAATATCTTTAACTTGAATCAATGCATACACCTCCAAATCTATGTAAAATACTATCTAATTATGGTTGTATATAAATTTTTTTTACTTAAATAATCTATAAACAACATCAGAAATAGTTAAATTAAAATAAATATAATTTAATCCCATTTTGAAACATTTTTTTAATATTTATTTTTAATATTGTTTTAAAAAAATATAAAAATAAAGGTTTTAACCTTTATTCAAGTCCTAACTGAACTCCGCCAATTCTTGGTGCAAGGAAGTTGTAGATTATGGTTATAAGTGCAACCATGATGAATGCTCCAATGAAGTATACAATTATACTTGCTATTAGAGCTACAATTCCTCCAACTGCGTCTCCAGATGCTGCCATTGTTATCAATTGTAATATTCCTCGAATAAGTCCGAATATTAATGCAACTGATGCTATAGCCAGCGATGCTGCAACAACGGGTATTGAGGATATTTCATGTAATGCGCCTGCAGGTGTAAATAATAATTTCACTCCACCTACTCTAGGTATTATGAAGTTATAGAATATTGCTGCCAGTGCATGTCCAATGAATCCAAATATAAAGACTAGTATTGGTAGTGCAATGATTAAAATCAATGCTAACACTACGCCTCCAGTTCCTACGGCTGAGCCTGTTGGAAGGGTTGCAGGTGTCATGTTTGTTGCATTTGCTGCTACGTTGGCTATTAATGGAATCAATGTGCTTGTTAGTGTAGTCAGTGGTACAAGAAGTGCAGCAAGTACTAGGCCAAATATGAACGCCCATATAGCTTCAACAACAGATAATATCAATGCAAAAGGGACAACTGGTACAGAACGAACTTCGTTGCCATCTATTCCTAATTTTACGCCACCAAGTCTAGGTACAAGCATGTTGTAAATGAGTGCAGTTACAAATGAAATTGTAATTTCGACAAGGAACGTTAAGATAGGGTATAGTATTATCATTGATATACCGAGGCTAGCAAATACTAGTCCTGCCGCTGGTATAAATGCTGCAAATGCTCCGAAGAAAATTAATAGTATTATTGCTCCTATAAGTGCTAAAATTGCATTAACTGAAGATGACATCATAGTGAAAGACACTAGATCAATTGATTTTATTTCTTTAACGTCGACCATCTTTTTTCACCTCCTTTCTTGTTATAATACTTATCTCTATTCAATAACATATATTAAATTTTCGTTGTAGTAAAACAAGTAAAAGCTGTAGATAATGTAATTTAAAACTGAATTTAGACATTTACATAAAAATAAGGATTTGTATAATTAATCATCTTTAAATTTCATTTTAATGTAAAGATCAATTAAAAATTTAAAAAGGGGAAAAAATTTAAAAAAATGAATTAAAACCATTTCCTTGATTCTGCCAATACATTGTCAACCATTTGTATAGAAGATCCAATGTAAGTATGGGGATCCATTATTTCTTCAATTTCACTCGGGGAAAGGAATTTGGTTATCTCTCTGTTAGAGGATATAATCTCCTTCAAACCACTATCTAATTCGTATGCGTCCATTGAAGATTCTCTTACAAGGGCATAAGCAGTTTGTCTTCCAACACCTTTTCGTGTGAGTTCTGCCATTACTCTTTCTGCCATTATTAATCCATGACTTAGATTAAGATTTTTTTCAATATTATCCTGCTTGAAAATCAGATTATTAAAAAGTTTTAGACTGAGTTTTATAATATAATCAGTTAACATGCAAGATTCAGGTAATATAATTCTTTCACAGGATGAATTGGTAAGATCCCTTTCATGCCATAGTGGATTGTTTTGAAGTGCAGGAGCTACATATGCCCTTATTACTCTAGAAATACCACATATTCGTTCTGCAGTAATTGGATTCATTTTATGAGGCATAGTACTAGAACCAACCTGTTTCCGGGGATCAAAACTTTCACCAACCTCATTTATTTCTGTTCTTTGTAGGTTTCTTATTTCCAAAGCCATTTTTTCGAGTGTACTGGCAATATTGGCAAGATCCATTATGAACTCGGCATGTGCATCCCTTTGGACAATTTGATTTGAGATTATAACTGGTTTAAGTCCTAGAATTTCTGAAACTTTTTTATGGACGGCCAGACCATCAGTTCCAAGAGCTGCAGTTGTTCCAACTGCACCGGTCATCATTCCAACACAAAGTCTTTCATTACATTCATCAAGTCGGTTTAGTTGTCTGTGCAGCTCATCTGCCCAGATTGCAAATTTCATTCCGTAGGTTGTTGGGAGTGCATGTTGCCCATGGGTTCTTCCAATACAAACATTTTCCTTATTTTCACTAGCTAATCCCAGAAGTGTCTTTGTTAATAGAGTTAATCGATCTTTAAGGATTTTAATGGATTCTTTAAAAAGCAAAGATTGTGATGTATCAATTATATCATTAGATGTAGCTCCAAAGTGAACATATTCTCCCGCATCATTTTCACATACTTCTGCAAGCGCCTTGACAATTGATGCAATATCATGATTTGTTTCAGCTTCTATTTCAGATACTCTTTTCGATGTTACAAATTCAATGTTGGCTTTGGATTTTATTTCTACTGCAGCTTCTTTAGGTATCATGTCCATTTGAGCTTCTGCTTCTGCAAGGGCAGCTTCTACTTCAAGCATCTTTTGAAGTTTGTTATCTGTTTCCCAGACTTTTCTCATTTCTTCAGTTCCATATCTGTATTCTATTGGGTGGATAGCCATGTTAAAAAACTCCATTAAAAATGTTCTTAAAAGTCATAATAAAAAATTATAAAATTATCAATTAAATATTCATTCAAATTCCTAATTATGTAAAATCAAAGTAGGTTAAAAATCCTACTACGAGTATGTAAACCTCAGCGCAATACAGAAAACTGCAAGAACAATAGTCATAATTACTACCTGTTCTGGTGTAAGCTTAGGTCCCTTAGTTTCCTCTTCAAAGTATCTAACGAGTCCGGCACCGCTTGGAGGAAGTACTTGTTTATCCTTTTTTGCCATTAAATCACCACTTAAAATTGATCAATAATTATTAACAATAATATTCATTTATTGTGTTGAATCTTATTGATTTTAAACTTTATATTTATACTGGTTTTTATACTATAGTTTTAATCAATTTTTTTAATATCCATAGTTATAATATTGTTATAAATTATATATAAAATAAATATAACTAAGAGCTAATTAAATGAATTTATACTTTAAACAGATAAATATGATTTAATACTCATTTCTAAATTAAAATATATGTTTATTTTAAATCCCATAATATTTAACAGTATATTTTAGAAAAAAAGCTTACAATGGCCCGTTATTTGAGATAAAACAGAATTAATAGATGTATAATGTCTCTTACTTAAATATTAATGTTTTTAATAAAGTTTAAATGTGGTTTTATACATAGATAAAGTATAGAATTTCCCTATTAAAATTTTTTTGTATATTAAGATTTGTTTGATTAGTTTTTGTAATAACATTAAATTCATAGAATTCAATATCAATGGGAAAAGGGAATATTATGGGATACTTCGAAAATTTAGAAGAAGAAACTTTGAAGCTGTATGAAATAGCAAAGGAAGCAAGACTTAAGGGGCATGATATAGAGCTTGAACCTGAAATTCCTCTTGCAAAGGATCTTGCTGAACGTGTTGAAGGACTTGTTGGGCCCAAAGGGGTTGCGGCTAGAATAAAAGAATTAGAAGATGATATCTCTCGTGAAGAAGTTGCATTCTTAATAGCCAGGGAAATAGTTACAAAAAAAGATGTTGAAGGACGAGAGGATAGCATAGAAGTTCAGGAACAGAAGTCTGACCAGGCAATTAGAACAGCTCTTGCAATATTAACAGAAGGTGTTGTTGCTGCACCTTTGGAAGGTATTGCTAAGTTGAAAATCAAAAGAAACTTTGATGGTGGATGGTATCTTGCAGTTTATTTTGCAGGACCTATAAGGAGCGCAGGTGGAACTGCAGCAGCAATGGCAGTTCTTATTGGAGATTATATAAGAATTTCACTGGGACTTGATGCATATAAACCCACAGACACAGAAATTGAAAGGTATGTTGAAGAGGTTGAGCTCTATGAATCAGAGGTTACCAATCTTCAATATTCTCCAAAACCCGATGAAGTCAGAGCAGCTACAAAAAATATACCTGTAGAAGTTACTGGAGAACCAACAGATAAAATAGAAGTTTCGCACCGTGATTTGGAACGTGTTGAAACTAACAACATAAGAGGTGGAGCTCTATTAGCTATTGCAGAAGGAGTTATACAAAAAGCACCTAAAGTTTTAAAATACGCCAATATCTTAAAAATTGATGGATGGGAATGGTTAGGAGAATTTTCTAAAACTTCTGATCCAAAAGATGATGACGGTGATGCTCCTAAAGTAGATGACAAGTATATGAGAGATATAATTGGAGGAAGACCCGTTTTAGCTTATCCGCAGGCCAAGGGAGGTTTTAGATTAAGATATGGTAGATCAAGAAATGCTGGACTTGCTGCTATGGGTATACATCCTGCAACAATGGAAATTGTTGAGTTTCTAGCTGTTGGAACACAGATGAAAATTGAAAGACCGGGAAAAGGAAACTGTGTAGTACCATGTGACAGTATAGACGGACCAATTGTCAAGATGAAGGATGGTAGTGTTGTTAAGGTTGAATCCGAACAACAGGGAAAGAAAATAAAAAATCAAGTAGATGAAATTATATCGTTGGGAGACATGCTGGTACCATTTGGAGAATTTCTAAGAAATAACCATATTTTACTCCCTGCTGGCTGGTGTGAGGAATGGTGGGTTCAGACCATTGAAAATTCCAACCTTTACTCAGAAGGAGATATGGATATAAAATCATTAGAAAAAGCTAATATAAACTCTAAAAGAGCTTTTGAAATTTCTGAGAAATATCATGTGCCACTACACCCAAAATATACATATTTTTACCATGATATCACTCGACAAGACATTAATCAACTTGTAACATTTTTACATGAAAATATTGGTATAAGTGATATAAACATGGATATAAATGGGGGAAATGGAAATGCCCCTAAAGAGGAGGATTCTCTAAATAATGATCCTTCTACCGGTTTAACGATTAAGATGGGACCTGAAAAACGAATTTTGGAAGTTTTAGGTGTTCCTCATCAAGTTGTGGGGGAGAATATGATCATTGCCCATGATCATGCATACTCACTTTTAAAAACACTTAATGAACCCATAACATTTTCCGATGAATCAACCACTCTAGAATCAATTAATAAAGTTTCTCCAGTTAAAATAATGGCAAAAGCACCAATATACCTTGGTTCAAGAGTAGGAAGGCCGGAAAAGACCAAAGAAAGGAAGATGAAACCTGCACCACATTCACTTTTCCCCATTGGAACCAATGGAGGAAGCAGACGTAATATTGTTGATGCAGCAAAAAAGGGAATTATCAGCGTGGATATTGCCAGATGTAAGTGTACAGAATGCGGTGTTGGATCAATGCAGGCAATATGTCCAGTATGTGGTGCAAGAACTGTTCCAACAAGTTCTGGAAAGAAAAGAATCAATTTAGCCAATTTATTGAAGAAAGCATATAAAAATGTGGGTGTGAGAAAGATCGATGAAATAAAGGGAGTTATAGGAATGATTTCTAAAGAAAAATTCCCAGAACCTCTTGAAAAAGGAATTCTTCGATCAAAAAATAATGTTTTTACATTCAAAGATGCCACTATTAGGCATGATTCAACTAATTTGCCATTGACACATTTTATACCTCGCGAAATAGGTGTTACTCCTCAAAAACTCATAGAATTGGGTTATACTAATGATATTCATGGAAATAAAATTGAAGATGAAGAACAGATGGTTGAAATCAAAATTCAAGATGTTGTAATATCTGATAATTGTGCAGAATACCTTATAAGAGTTTCAAATTTTATTGATGATCTTTTAGAAGAATTTTATGGACTTGAAAGGTTTTACAATATAAAAAGTAGAGAATATCTTATTGGACAGCTGATTGTTGGTCTTGCACCACATACATCTGCAGGTGTTCTAGGAAGGATAGTTGGATTTACAAAGGCTGCTTGTTGTTATGCACACCCATATTTCCATTCTGCTAAAAGAAGAAACTGTGATAGTGACGAAGATTCCATAATGCTTTTATTAGATGCTTTATTAAATTTTTCGAAGGTATACCTTCCCAGTACTAGAGGGGGAAGAATGGATGCACCACTGGTTTTATCATCTAGGATAGATCCTGAAGAGATAGATGATGAATCGCACAATATAGATGCAATGTCAAAGATTCCAATTGAACTTTACGAAAAAACATTAGAATTTGCAAAACCCTCTGATGTTCTGGACCTTGTTGATAATGTTAAGAAGAGACTTGGAACTGATGATCAATATCATGGATTAATATTTTCTCATGAGACATCTAGTATCCATAGCGGGCCAAAACTTTGTCTCTATAAGATGCTTCCAACTATGAAGGAGAAGGTTGATGGACAAATTAAACTTGCAGAGAGGATCAGAGCGGTTGACCAGAAAGGAGTTGTTGAAGGTGTTCTCATGTCTCATTTCCTACCTGACATGGCAGGTAACAGTAGGGCATTTTCAAGGCAAAAAGTTCGATGTACAAAATGCAACAAGAAATATAGGAGAATACCTCTTTCTGGTGAATGTGTGTGTGGTAACAATCTAATCCTTAGTATATCAAAAGGATCTGTTGTTAAATACTTGGAAATATCCAAAGATCTTTCCCAAAGATATCCTATTGATAATTATTTGATTCAGAGGATAGAACTCATTGAATCAGGTATAAACTCATTATTTGAAAGTGATAAGTCAAAACAAAGTTCTTTAGACGTGTTTCTATAATTAAAATATTTAATGGAGTGAAAATTATTATTCGTATTAAACCAAACATTTATTATTTGGAAGGTTAATTGTATATCTATAACAATGTTTTTATAATCCACAAACATCCTTTGGATGATGGATTTCAAACCATGTTAAATATGTACACCAAGACTATGCAAAAAACAAGATTTAAAAGTCATAAAAATTAATATAAAATACAGGTGTTGCCAATGAGGGAGGATATTGAAAGGAACGAGCGTATTATTGCTGCTCTTCCTACAATGGCACAAACATGTGTCATAAAGAATAACGGAATATTTGAAAGGTTCTCACACGAAAAGATAGTTAAATCATGCCTTATGGTAGGTGCTCCATTATGGGCTGCGGAGAAGATTTCTTCGTACGTTGCAAAATCAGCATATGATGGTGTATCCACAGCTGAGATAAAGATACTGGTCTATGATTGCCTTAAAAGGGTAGACAGAAAAATTGCTGACAAGTATCTGGCATCGAATGCTCTTAGGGTAAGAACTTCGAGGGATACAATAGAACCCTTTGATCAGAGAAAGATTGAAAAGACTCTTATTATTGAAACTGATGCTTCTGGAGAATTAGCTAGAAAGATTGCTACAGAAACATGGAAAGAGCTTAAAAAACTTGATGTGGATTATTTAACTGCTCCAATGATAAGGGAAATTGTAAACACTAAACTTGTTGAGTACGGTCTAGAAACACTACGTAAGAAGTATACAAGGCTTGGTATACCGGTTTACAACATCACTAACCTAATACGAAATGGTTCTCGTGATAACGCTAACATGATACACAACCCTGAAACTGTGCATAAGTACGTTGCAGACGAAGCACTGAAACAATATGCTTTGCTAAGAATCCTTCCAAACGAACTTGCAGATGCTCATTTAGGTGGAGATATTCATATTCACGATCTTGAATTTTTTGCAGGAAGGCCATTAAACTGTCTACAGCATGATCTACGTTTTTTTATTAAACATGGTCTTAAGGTAGATGGAACAGGAGATCACACATCTGTTGCAGGACCTCCTAATCATATCGAAACCCTCATGAACCATTCTGGAGAAATAATGCTCGCAGCCCAGCAGAATATGAGTGGAGGGCAATCAATGAGTCTTTGGAATGTTTTTGTAGCACCATTTGCTTCAGGACTTCCATACGAAAAAGTTAAACAGGCAGTGCAGATGTTCATATACAATTTAAATATGGCATACGCAGCTAGAGGATCACAAGTTCCATTCACATCCATAAACCTTGAATTTACAGTACCAAAATTCCTTGAAGACGAACCAGCCTATGGTCCAAAGGGCAAACTTGTAGGGGTATATGGAGACTACGAGGAGGAAACTCGAATCCTTCAAAGAGCTTTTACAGAAACTCTTCTAGACGGTGATTCAGATGGAAAACCACACCTTTTCCCAAATACCATTTATGCTTTAAGAGATGAGGTTTTAAAGGATGAATTTGAAGAAGATATAAGACTTGTACATGAACTTTCAGCTAAATATGGAACAGCTTACTTTGTTAATATGCTTCCTAGTTATAGGGGAAAGATGGCAAATTATATGGGCTGCAGAACGTCCCTTAGTGACAACTGGACAGGGGAATGGCAAAAAGATTGTTTCCGTACTGGAAACCTGGCTTATGTTACATTAAATTTGCCTAGGATAGCCTACAATTCACGGGATGATAACGATGTTTTTGATTATCTAGATTCTTACATGCACCTTGGAGAAGAAGTTTTAATGCTTCGAAGGGAACAGGCAATGAACTGCCTAGATAATTACAATCTACTACCTTTCCTTACAC
Source organism: Methanobacterium spitsbergense (assembly GCF_019931065.1). NCBI lineage: Archaea > Methanobacteriati > Methanobacteriota > Methanobacteria > Methanobacteriales > Methanobacteriaceae > Methanobacterium > Methanobacterium spitsbergense. Next base: position 511,839 of record NZ_JAIOUQ010000003.1, read on the forward strand.
AGGAAGCAGAAGGAGACAGATATTACAGTATTAACAATGCAACACTTTCATTTGGTTTTGTTGGTTTAAATGAAATGTTAATTGCCCATTGTGGAGAAGGAATAGAAGATCCTGATGCAAGGAAATTTGGATTGAAGGTAATCAAATATATGAATAAAAGGGCTGACGAGCTCAAGGATGAAACAGGCCTCAGATGGAGTGTTCTCCAGACCCCGGCAGAATCAACAGCGTACCGGTTTGGAATGTTAGACAAGGAGAAATTTGGAGACAAAGCAGTATTACAAGGGGATGATGTAGCTTCTTACTACACTAACTCTTCCCACGTGCCTGTGAACTCAGATGTTCTCTTGCCAGAGAAGATCAAGATAGAAGAAAAATTCCATCCATTAACACTTGGGGGTCATATATTCCATGCATTCATGGGAGAATCATATTCCGACCCAGATTCACTTATGAGTCTAACTAACAAAATCGCTAAAAACTCGGATATAGGATTTTGGGCCTACAGTTCCGCACTTAGCTTCTGTATAAAGTGTAAAACACTTATGAAAGGTCTTCAAACGAAATGTGGAACTTGTGGTGAAGAAACAGAAGTTGAATGGTACGATCGTATCACAGGATATGTTCAACAAGTAGGACGATCCAGATCAGCTTCGGGTGGTTGGAATCCGGGTAAAATGAGGGAGCTCATGGATAGAAAGAGGCTTTAACTACTCTATAATTTTTTTGATTAATATTTTTTTTAAAAGATTAATTTTTTTGGAACTATTTAATGGAGAAGTTGAGATGACAGTTGAAGCTGACGAATCGAAACTACTGAAGAGAATGAAAGATCTTCATAAAGAAATAGATGTGATGAATGATGATAAATTTAGATTTTCTGAAATTAATTTGGATTACATCAAAAATGAACTTTTTACTTCGGATTTTATGAAAACTCACACAGATTTTCCAAGTTTTGAAAAGATGATTGGATCTACTAGTTTTAAAATAGAAAATGAGATAGAATTTAGAGATGCAACAGACACAGCTGAGTGGAATCAATGCATTATGAAACATACTGAATTTAAAAATTGGAATGAAATGTTAAGAACTTCAGTTATTGAGAGGGCAACTAGAAAGTTGATGGTTAAAACATTGTAGTAATTTTTGGAACATTTAATACAATTGAAAATCTATGTAATATTTTGATAATTTGAATTTTACTAATTGTGTGTGATGGTTTATGGATAAGAATGTAGTTTACCAAAGGATCAATGAATTGTGCAATGCTTTCGAAGAAAAACAGATCGAGATATTCCAATGGCTTCATCAGCATCCCGAACTTGCTTTTCAAGAGTTTCAATCAGGACAGTTTATTGTAGATTGTCTAAATGAAATGGATGGAATTGAAGTAATATATCCTATTGCCAAAACAGGTATCAAAGCAGTGCTTTATGGTGAAAATCTCGGACCTACGGTTTCATTACGGGCGGACTTTGATGCCTTGCCAGTAAAAGAAGAAACAGGCTTAGACTATGCATCAAAGTCTAAAGGGACATATAATAAGCAGAAAACCTATGTTGCCCATGCATGTGGTCATGATGCAAGTGCTGCATCTGCAATAGGTACTGCAAAAGTTTTAAGTCAACTTAAAAATGAGTTAAATGGAAAAGTTGTTTTCTTATTCCAACCTGCAGAAGAGGGTGCACCTCAGGGTATGGTAGGTGGTGCTGAACTAATGGTTAAAGAAGGTGCATTAAAAAATCCTGATGTTCAGGCAATATTTGCACTACATCCTTACAGCAAAGCATATCCTGGAAATGTATTATTAAGCAAAGGAACTACTCATGCAAGTTTAAACGATTTAATAATCAAAATCAAAGGGATCCAAGCTCATGGTTCAATGCCATGGGTGGGTAAGGATCCTATATTAGCTGGAGCAGCAATCATAAATGCCCTGCAGTCCATTATTAGTAGAGAAGTTGATCTAATGAAAGGTGCAGCTGTTATTACTGTAGGTTACTTTCATGGGGGCATTAAAGTTAATATAATTCCTAAAACGGCTGAAATGGGTTTAACAATCAGATCTCTTGATGAAAGTACGCAAAAACTGCTTTTAAAACGTATAAATGAAGTAGCAGATTTAACTGCTAGGGCGCATGGGTGTGAGGTCGAAATTATCCCTGGACAACATGATCCATTGAATAGAAACAATAGTGAACTATGCAAAAACATGCTACCCACTCTTCAAAGAGTTGCAGGGAAAGATAAACTCAATTATAAACATGCCACCACGGGTTCAGAAGATTTCTCATATTTTTCTCAGAAAATTCCTGGTTTATACTTGCATTTTGGAAGTGCACCTTTAAAAAATCCACTATCTCAATCAAAACCCAATCATCATCAGGGATTTCAAGTAGATGAGTTGTCTTTAAAATTTGCAACTAGATTAGAATGTAACCTATTATATGACTATCTTAGAAACAATTCCTAAATTTAAACTACTTAAATTTGAATATTTTTATTTTCTATTTTTGTATTCTAGAATGGAATGTACTGGAGTATCATTTTTGAATAGTATAGGCTTTGTTACTGATTCTGAAGAAGTTCCGAAGCCATGTGCGATCATGGTATGTCTTCCAGCTCCACCAGCTACAACCAAAACTACATCTTTGGGTGAACGTGTTATAGGGACATTATCATCAATAATCCATTTATCATCAAGTTTTCTGCCTCCTTTGTCTCCATGTTCAACAGGAACAATAGAATTTTCATGCAAGAATTTTTTTACATCATATTTATTCAATCCGTCTTTTGAGATGGTTCTAGCATGTTCTGGGCTCATTATCACTAAGATTTCTCCAGGAACATGGCTGTTGTTGCACCCTGCTGTTGAAGCTGTGTGTGATATTGTTTCCAAAAGATCTTCTGCATTTGTGCTTCGATGATCATTAACATTGTGAGGTGCTTCTACAGCAATAACTGTAGATGTACTTGTGTCTGGTTCAAAACCACGTTCAACATGTAATGATTCCCATGGATTTTCAGATTCTTCTTCGGCAAATACGTAGCTGTACTTAGCGGGAGATCCCATTGTAGCATGGTCTCCAATCCCTGGAACAGCTCCAGCAATATTAATTAAACATAATCTCAATGCTCTACCTATACTGGCATTTGCAAGATTACCTGGACCAAGACAGCCCACACCACTTGCAGCGCCAATTTCTCTAGAAATGGGGCCGTTGAGGATCATACATACAGAAACTGGATGGGTGGTTGCATTAACACTTGTAAGATTGAATTTTTTGCTCGAAATTGCTTCTATCCCATGTTGTATCATTGGCATAAATTGTGGTTGACATCCTGCCATTACAGAATTGATTGCTACTTTTTCAACTGTGGCTTTCCCTTGTCTTGGTGGTAGTATTGCAATAATATCTTCTGGAGTAAGATCTGTATAATTTAGAAATTTTCTAACTCTTTCTCTAGTTGGTGGTATGATTGGGAGACCATCTGTCATTCTGCGGATGTAGAAATTGTAACTGGTTTTTTCCGGATCTGGATCTACAAAAAACTCAATATCATTTGTTCTATTTTTACAGAGTCGCTCATTTTTTGCATCATTCAATTCTAGGATATCATCAATTGAACAACTGCAATTCTGCACATTTGAATGTAGTTTATTATTTCTGGCCATGTTTTCACTTCATGGGATCTGTAGGATATATTTAAGTGATGGGATAATAGGCAGTGTTCTTATTTGGATTTCGTTGTCTGAAAGTCCAGCAATTGGATGTTCTACACTTAATATGCGAAGATCTTCTGCACCATGAGATTTTGCAAGTTCATGTGCGAATTCCGTGAATCTTTCGGAACATATGGAAATTGTTGGCACACCCTTTTTTTCAAGACGTATAGCATCAAGGATTACCCAACTAGAGCAGGAACCACAGTCTCCAAGAGTGATCAAAGCAAGTTCTCCTTCAGCAGCGTTTTCAAGCTGTTCTAAAGTTGCAGGAGCCCCTGCTGGCTTTTTTACAGATATGAATTTTCTATTACCAAGGTTTTCTGCTAATGAAGACAGAATAATATCTGCTCCAGGTTTTGTGTTATCCACTAATGAAATAAACTCAAAATCATGCGGAATTGGATTTAGAACTAGTTTAACTTGATCTATAGCTCCTAATGGATCTAGAGTATCCTTTTCAACAATTTTTACTTGCATTTTATCCCTTTCAGTATTTTAAAAAAAAACAAAAAATTGAAGTTTGAGTTTTTTTACTCTTCCAACCTAAATCTCTTAATCACAAGATCCTTGTCAATTGATAAAACAAATGATGCCGCTCTAGGGCCTTGCTTTTTCCCGGTCATCACCTTATAAATTGCTTGGAAAGCCTTTTGAGGTTTGATCTCCAAGTTATGGATAATGGTGTATAATGCATCATGGAATTCCTCTGGGTTATAACTGCCATTTTCAAGAAGATCAGCAACCTCTAACAAGAATTCTTTTTGTTCATCATTGATTTCAACTCTTGGAAGTTTGTTCAGTACCTGGAATTTTACAAATTCTGGTGCATAAAGTTCAAGCCAGTTTTTAACATGATTTATTCGGGTTTCCAATCTTTCAACGTCAACAGCATCAATTTCAGCGAATGTTTTTTCTGCCATTGATTTTGATAGCTGCGAGTTTTTCTTTAATATATCAAAAACTTTCTCAGGATCTTTGCCTGCTATCTGGTATGCAACAGTCATGAACCTATATGAAGGATGAAATGGCATGGATTCAGAAATTTCGATTTGTGATGCTTCGTATATTTTTTTAAGTTTTTGCTCCTCTTTATCTGAGGATGCTTCTTCTTCTCCATAATATATACGTTCAACACGATCGTACTGTTCAATGAAATCTAAAAATGGCATTGAAGGGCTGAAATCTTTATGTTTCAGTGGTTTGCTTCGGAATATAAAATAATTCAACGTCTCTGGTTCAGCTATTTCGAGCCATTGTTCAGGTGTGAAAAATACTCCATGAGATTTGGACATGGCTTCTCCCTTGAGTGTTATCCACTCGTATGGTACTGGATATGGTGCTTCGTAACCAAAGATATCCTTTGATATGATTTTACTCACATCGTATGAACCTCCACTTGCGGCATGATCCTTTCCAAAGGGTTCGCATGTTATTCCAAATATTTTCCACCTAGCAGCCCATTCAACACGCCAAGTTAATTTTCCATCACCTGTTTTAATATCCATTTGGCCCTTATGTCCGCATTTACAACTGTAAAATACAATGTCACCATCGTAACTGTGAGCATAAGTGGTGTTCACACGTCCACATTCCTGACAAATAGGGTTATATGGGAGCCAATTTTCTTTTAAAGGATGTTCTCGGAATTTATTGAAAATTTCTCTGATTTTCGGGGCTTTTTCAAGAGCAATTCTGATATATTCATCGTACATCCCTTCTTTGTACATTTTGGCACCAGAATAAACTTCAAGTTCTATTCCAAATTTTTCAAGTATGCTTAGAAGGGGTTTTTCAAAGTGTTCAACAAAGTTGGAACAACATCCCTCAGGACAAGGTATTTTGGAATAGGGTATACCTAGATATTTTTCATAGGACTCTGGAAGAGGGTAAGGAACCTTCCTCAATGGGTCATGATCATCTGCTATCCATATAGTCTTTGAATTTGTATCCATTTTTTTAAGGGCTTTGGTCACAGCATTGGCTATGAATATATCACATGAATTTCCGATATGTATAGATCCTGATATGGATGTTCCACTAGCAACAACATGCTCTGGTACATCTTTTTCATTTAATTCGTCTGCGATCCTTGTGATCCAGTGTTTCAATAACATCACCTTTATAGATTATAATAGATTATGAAAATATTGTAAGATTTATTTAACCATTTATTTTAATTGAATAAAAATGATATGAGTTAATCAATTAATTATTTATTTTTAAACAAATCTTGGTTAAGGATATCCTCATTTCAATTAAAAATACCTTAGTACTTATCAAAATAAATAAAATTAAGATCTAAAAATAGATCTTTGAATAAAATGCTATATTGTTTAATTAAGATAAAAAAAGGATGGATATTAGTCGAATACATCCTGACTAGCATCATCCAACCATTCATTGACCAGTTTAACTGCACAGTAACTACCGCACATTGTACAGGTATCAGGGTCTTCTGGAGGTTTAGCATCCCTTATTGCTCTGGCATCTGCAGGACAGATTGCTGCTGCATACTGGCCTTCCCAATCGAGTTTTTTACGGGCATTTGCCATAACTAGATCAAGTTCACCATTATGTATTCCTTTGGCCATATCACCAACGTAAGCTCCAATCCTGCTGGCTATAAGTCCTTCTTTAACATCTTCAGGTCCTGGAAGTGCAAGGTGTTCCGCAGGTGTAACATAACATATGAAATCTGCTCCAGCAGAAGCTGACTGTGCAGCACCTATTGAAGATACTATATGATCATAGGCAGGAGCAATGTCTGTTACTATTGGTCCAAGCATGTAAAATGGAGCATTATTACATAATTTTTTCTGTACCATAACATTGGTTGCTATTTCCTTCAAAGGAATATGTCCCGGTCCTTCTACAATTGTCTGAACTCCTCTTTCCCTTGCTCTATCGACCAGTTCACCAAGAATAATCAATTCCTGAACCTGTGCCCTGTCCGTTGAATCTGCTATAGCACCTGCTCTCATACCATTTGCAAGGCTTATAACGAAATCATATTCTTTAGCAATGTCAAGTACGTATTCATAGTTCTTATATAATGGATTTTCAACTTCATTGTGAACCATCCATGCTGACATGAATGCCCCACCACGGCTTACAAGACCGCCTTCACGACCCTGCCTCTTAAGCCTTTTAAGGGTTTCTTTATTGACAGAGCAGTGTATTGCCATGAAATCTATACCGTCTTTAGCTTGTTTTTCTATGGCCTTAAAGACAGCATCTTCCTCCATATATATTGCAGCCCCATGTTCCCTTATACATTCGATGGATGCCTGATAAAGAGGTACACTTCCAACTGGCAGATCAGATATGCTGAGTATTTTTCTTCTAATGGCATCTAAGTCGCCTCCAACACTGAGCTCCATAAGGGTATCGGCCTTGTTTTCCATAGCTATCATGGCTTTTTTAACTTCCATATCCATATCATTTATATCTGTAGAAGTTCCAATGGTAGCATTTACCTTAGTTCTTAGACCTGCTCCAATACCCACCGGTTTAACATCTCTTCCAACGTTGTTTGGGATCGCTATTGTTCCCTGAGCAACTGATTTTCTGATAAACTCTTCGTCAACATTTTCGATTTTTGCAACCGCTTTCATTTGTTCTGTTATTATGCCCTTTCTTGCATCGTCCATCTGTGTCATAGAATCACCATTCACTTTTTAATTATTACTGCCCAAAGATTCTCTCTGTTCAGTTTAAAATATCAAAATCATTCTAAAGCTTAATTTATTATTAGCTTAACATCAAAATCTATGATTTTACTTTATGTTCAACATAAAAATAGGTGTTGTTAAAGATACATGAAACAAACCAAGGATCATTATGTCGAATGATACTATTAACTTAGTCTTTTTATATTTTACTAGGTTTTCTATTTGATTTTCTGAATATCATAATTATGTTTTAATCTACTAAATTAAATCTATTTCCACATCTTTTCCATTCGATCTCTTACCATATTTTCATCGGGCACATTTGTTTGACATCCTTCAGCTTCTACAATAAATGATGCGACTGAAGAAGCAAATTTACCACAGGTTTCCAAGTCTTCTCCCTTTACATATGCATTTAAAAATCCTGCACGATATGAGTCACCTGCACCAGTTGGGTCAACTGTATCTCTTATTATGGCATCTATTTTTATTTCTTCATCTGTGCATATTGAACTTCCATCTTTACCATGGGTTGTAACAACAATATCAGGCCCAAAATTTATTAGGTCGTCTATAGTCATCTTCAAGGTTTCCTGTATCCTTTTTATCTCATGATGGTTTCCAAATAGTATGTTACATATTTTTAATACATCCTCAAGTTCATTTTTGGAGTACATGTGAAGGTCCTGTCCAGGGTCGAAGGATATGAGCTTTCCTAGTTTATGAGCAACTTCTCCAGATCTCCTGTTAAATCCAGGATCCCCTGTTGCAAGATGTACAGCATTAACAGAGTCAATCGCTTTTTGAGGTGGTTCTGAATTTTTAAATTGAGATGCTGCGCCCCAATAGAAATAGCTTATCTGGTCATTATTGGAATCTGTTAGAACGAATGCAGTTGGAGTTTTTTCATCTTCAATAACTATCATATCTTCTGTATCAATATTGAGATTTTTTAGTTTATCCTCATACTCTGATCTTATGAAATCACTGCCCACTGCAGATATTAGGGATGATTTAAGTCCTAAATTTGATGCAACAACTGCTACATTTGCAGCAGCCCCACCAAATAGTGTACGCATTTTGTTAATTGCAGTGGAAGTATTAGGTTGTGGGAACTCATTTATTTGTATTATATAATCGAATGCTGTATGCCCAATTGCTAGTAAATCTGATTTATTGCTCAATCAATCACCCGCCATATTTTTATTTTTGGAATATTTAAAATTAACCTAATGCATTGTTTGAAATAACTTCAGAAATTAGGAAATAAATTAAACTAAAGTTATAAAGATTTAACCCAAATTTAAAGATATTATACAATATTAAATTTTAATAAAGCCCGAATTTTCTACTATTTTCTGCCCATTTCCCGTTACAAAATCTACAAAATCTTTTAAAACACGATTTTCGGTGTTACATAAAACAAGACTAATTAAATGTTTTGTTTCTTCTTTTAAAATATCTGATCCTTCTGTAAAACTATTATTAAGAAATGTGTAGAGTTTTTCGTCATTTTGAATTGTTTTTAATGCATTATATGGAGATTTAACCAATTTTACTATTTGATAGTTAATTTTCATATTGTCCATGGTATTCCATGCCAAACGCTGTGACGAACCCGGTACTTCTAAAAAATTTTTTCCATTCATATCATCTATTCCTTGGATGTTTCCTTGATTTTGTGACACAAGAACCAGATAATCATATGCAATGGGTATGAATTCTAAATCATGCATGAATGCCCACACAGGATCATCAAGCGTTAAAATATCTACCATATCCTTTTTTGCAAGTTCTAAAGCACTTTCGTCATCGGTTTGATATATGGTTACATCAAGGTGATATTCAGCTGCTAAAACTTCAATAAGTCCGGCTGAGATATAGCCTCCACAAATAACGGGTTTATCCCTTTCTTCCAGCCGTATCATATACTTCTCATATTTATTTAATATTTTATACCCATTTTCTGTCAAACCAGAACCGGCTCCTGTTGTTTCCACCAATCTTAAACCAAACTTTTCTTCAGATTCTCTTATTCGCCGATTTAAAACAGAATGAGAAATTCCGAGCCTTTTTGCAGCTTCTCGCTGAGACCATGTATTAGATACACATTTAAGTGTTTCAAAAATTTTATAACTGAATTCATGACCATTAATAACCATGTTTAGTTTGGGAGAATACTTCATAAGACCACTTTAAACGAAAGATATTTGCATTTTAAATTTATGTTATACTTGCTTTCAATGTATCTATTTCCATCATAGGGTTTTAATTTTTATATGATGATCTACTTGAAATAAATATAAGAACTATAACTTAATTGAAAATATTGAATAAAAAATGAATTAATTTGAAATATATCTTGATTGAAGGTTATTCATGAATTGTATTTAAATCCGTTAAATAATCTGTTATTTAAAAACAATAAACATTCTTATCTGGTGGACAAATGATATTAAACGATGCAATAGAAGAAATAGTGGAAAATATAATGGCAGTTTCGGCTGAAACTAATCAAGAAAGTATTATAGAAATGATGGAAATTTTAACATCCTCCAAGAATGTATTCCTTCTTGGCCAGGGTAGGTCTGGTCTAGTTGCAAGGGCATTTGCAATGCGTCTAATGCATCTTGGAATAAGTGTTTATGTTGTTGGAGAAACAATCACTCCTGCCATAGATGGTGATGATTGTCTTCTAGCAATTTCAGGATCTGGCGAAACAAGTTACATAATAAGTACTGCAAAGATCGCAAAGAAAAGAGGTTCAAAAATTGTTGCAGTGACATCCTATGATGATTCAACCCTTGGAAAAATGGCAGATCTAGTTATACATATCAAAGGCCGTACTAAAGTTGATTCTGAAAAAAATTATATAAAACGGCAGATGAATGGAAAACATTTGTCACTTTCCCCACTGGGTACTTTATTCGAAGTATCAACACTTATATTCTTAGACGCGCTTATAGCTCAACTAATGGATAAATTGGGAAAAACAGAGGATGATCTGAAAAAGAGGCATACTGTACTTGAATAAAATATTCGGTACATTTTTTTCATTTTTTAATATAAAAAATATTTAGAGGGCTATTCTTTTAGGATGTGAATAAATATTGAATCTTTCTCCCCTCATAAATCCAATCATTGTTACACCTGCCTCTTCAGCCACTGAAACACCTGAAGATGTAGGAGCTGCATTGGAAGCTATAATTGGAATGCCAACCCTAGCTATTTTAATTAGCATGTCCGCAGGCATACGGCCACTATAGACTATGAAACTTTTGGAAAAATCATAATTTTCTAGAGCGCCAGCACCAATTACCTTATCTACGGCAACGTGCCTACTGACATCTTCTATAGCAATGAACTTGTTTTCACTAACTAAACCCGCAACATGAGTACCACCAGTTTCTTGCCATATTTTTGCTTCTTTTTTCAACGTATTAAATGCTTCAAAAAGAGCTTCTTTTGAAATTGTATACTCTGATTCAACTTTTCCAATGAATTCGATTTTAGTTCTCCATCCACCAAAACAATCTGAACCCACAACCAATTCTTTTCTTATGTCAAAGTCTACTAAATCAATTTCAGCTTTTATGGTTTTGTCTTCTATGATAATGTCGGTAATATTGTCCACTGATTCTGTTAAACCTTCACCAAGAAGGTAACCCACAGTAAATTCACGAAGTGAATTAGGGCTAATAGAAAATCTTCTTGAAATACTATTATTAATTGTTATTTCAATTTCTTCGTCATTCACAATTGTTTCCATTACTTTGGATGGTTTCCCTTCAAATCTTATTGCATTTACTTGTTTAGACATTTCCAGCATTTTGAAACTCCTAAGAAATCTATGATCTTATCAGATAATACTACTTAGAGGTGTTAATTAGAATAGGTTATATCATTCTCAATTCTCATAAAACTATTCCAAAAAAAATGTATTTCTAATTTAGTCAACAAAAAGGTCCTCTGCCCAAGAAATAGCTGCTGCTACATTAGGAAAACCAATTGTACTTGTGAGTAGTAAAAGAGATTGGTAGATCTCATCTTTTGTTGCTCCAGATTCCATGGCTTGTCTTGTATGGCTATGGACTGCACCTTCTGATCTTATTGCTGCAGATGCAGCTAACTGTATGAGCTGCGAATTTTTTTCATCAATGGGGCCTGTTTCCCTAACAACACGACCTAAATCACTTAATACTACGCCGTACTCCTCAAACCTTTCCCTTATGTTAACGTAATGTTTTGGTAATTCATGACTTTGTTTTTCATCTGACAAATTATACCCTCCATAATTTTAAAAAATTTTTACCTTAATTATATATTCTAACTTTGATGCAATATATTTTAAGAGTAACGAGTTTATAAAATACAAAAACTATACAATAGAATTCAAACACATGCATTTTATTAAGGAGAATTTTAATGAGTAAGATCTTAAATAAAATATTATCCAAGTACAGTGGAGATAAATCAGATTTGATACCAATTCTACAAGATATTCAATCTAACTTAGGTTATTTGTCTGAAGAGGCTATTATTGCGGTTTCAAAATTTGCTGGAATTCCTGAAAGTGAAATATATGGAGTTGCAACTTTTTATACACAATTCAGGTTTACACCAGTTGGAAAAAAACATGTGATGGTTTGTAAGGGAACTGCATGTCATGTTAAAGGTGCACCACAGATAATAGAGGGAATTGAGAGACATTTAGATATAAAAGAGGGAGAAGTTACATTTGATATGGAATACTCTCTAGAATCTGTTGGATGTCTCGGATGCTGTGCACTGGCGCCATGCGCAATGGTAAATGAAGATGTGGAATCTAATCTTACTTTAAAGGATGTTAAAAAGATTTTCTCTCGAATGAAACGGGAATCTAAGAATAATGATTGTAATTAATACGAATGAATAAATATAAATAAATCATTGAAAGGTACCATAATGAATTTTAATCAATTAGTAACGGAATCAGTTGAAGAGTACAACGCATTATTTGAAGGTGATACTCCTATAATATTAGTTGGTTCAGCAACATGCGGAAAATCAGCAGGAGCACAGGAGATATCGATTACATTTAAAGCGGAACTGGAAAAACAAGGAGAAATTGCTAAAGTCATTGATGTAGGATGTATAGGGTTGTGTTATCTAGAACCTGTAGTAACCGTTATAAAGAAGGGAATGCCTGCTATTTTCTATGATGAAGTAACACCAAAACTGGCAAAAAAAATTGTAAAAACCTACATAATGGGCAATGATCCAATGCCTGAACATGCTCTGGGAAGTTTTGGTGAGAAACAAATTGAAGGCATTCCTGAACTATTTAATATACCAGTTATGAAACCTCAAGTTCGCAGAATATTAAGAAACTGTGGATTCATTGACCCTGAAAATATCAAGCACTACATTGCAGTTGGAGGATACACCGGATTAAATAGAGCACTCCAAATTGAACCAGGAGAAGTAATTGAAAAGATAAAACTTTCAGGATTAAGAGGCAGAGGTGGAGCAGGTTTCCCAACGTGGATGAAATGGCAATTTTGTATTGATTCCGATGAAGATGAAAAATATTTAATCTGCAATGCTGATGAGGGTGATCCTGGGGCTTTCATGAATAGATCACTTCTCGAAAGCGATCCGCATTCAGTATTAGAGGGTATTGTTATTGCCGCGTATACTATTGGGGCAAAAGAGGGTTATATTTACTGTAGGGCCGAATATCCACTCGCCCTTGATAGGTTAAAACATGCAATATCTGAAATGAGGGAACAGGGATTCCTGGGAGAAGATATTTTAGGCACAGGCTTTAATTTCAATATAAAAATAAAAGAAGGAGCAGGTGCATTTGTGTGTGGGGAAGAAACTGCTTTAATAGCTTCAATTGAAGGAAAAAGAGGAATGCCACGTACTAGGCCACCTTTTCCAACTACATATGGTCTTTGGGGAAAACCAACTGTGATTAATAATGTAGAAACAATGGCGAGTGTCTCATTGATTATGCAAGGTGGTCATAATCAATTTATTAAATATGGGACAGAGGAGAGTAAGGGTACAAAAACATTTTCATTGGTTGGTAATGTCAGAAATACTGGACTAATAGAAGTTCCATTAGGAACAACTCTTAGACAAGTTATAGATGAAATTGGTGGAGGAATAATTAACAATGGAAAATTCAAAGCTGTTCAGATAGGAGGGCCATCTGGAGGATGTCTTCCTGAGTCATTTTTGGATACAAAAATAGATTATGATTCTTTAACAATGGCAGGGGCTATAATGGGTTCTGGAGGTCTTGTTGTAATGGATCAGACCAGTTGTATGGTTGATGTGGCAAGATATTTTCTGGAATTTATTCAAAATGAATCTTGCGGTAAATGTGTTCCATGCAGACTTGGTACAAAACAGATGCTGGACATATTAACTGATATTACACAGGGAAAAGGTAAATCTGAGGATATGGATCTGCTCCTTGAATTGGCTGAAGGAATTAAGGATGGATCGTTATGTGGATTAGGACAAACTTCTCCAAACCCGGTATTAACTACAATTAAATTTTTTAAAGAGGAATACGATACACATATTAATGAAAAGAAATGTCCTGCCCTTCTCTGTAAAGAATTAATAGATTATCAGGTTATTGTGGAAAAGTGTGAGGGATGTATGCTTTGTCTTAAATCATGTCCTGTGGGAGCAGTATCAGGTATTAAGAAAGAATTACATTCAATTGACAAAGAAAAGTGTATAAAATGTGGAACATGTATTGAACTTTGTTCTGGTAAGTACAATGCCATTGAACGTGTTTCTAAATATTAAATTTTTTTTAAGTTAAATCAATTATCAGCATGAATCAGTAAAATAAGGTTCTCTATTCTGAATTGCCTCTAAAAAAGCTTGTTTTAGTTTTTTATTTGATAATCCACTACGCATAGGTTCTATTAGATCAACAAGGTTATCATTTCTTAGGAGACATGGTTTTATCTTGCCATCGGGAGTTATCCTAAGCCTTGTACAGTTTTTGCAGAACTCTGTGTTATCCATTGGTCTAACAATTTCTATTTCTCCACCATCAACAAAGTATTTTTTTCTATCCTGCATAAATTTTCTAATTTTGACATGATTAGAAATTTTATGAAGTTCATCTTCAAGTTCACCCATATCAAAATGGTATTCTTCAAAAAATTCAGATTCTTGGCCATTTTCAGTTTTTAAGAGCTCTATAAGTTGTAGTATTGCTCCATTATTCTTGCAAAAATTGAACATATCCCATATTTCGTTGTCGTTAATTCCCTTCATAACCACCATGTTAACTTTAACTGGATTGAGCCCGGCTTCAACTGCCTTTTTAATTCCTTCCATGGCATTTTCCATATAATCTCTTTTAGTGATAAACTTGTAGGTATCAGGGTTCAATGTGTCAAAACTAACATTAACACGTGTAAGTCCTGCATTATAAAGGTTTTCTGCGTATTTGCCCAGCAATATACCATTTGTTGTAAGAGAAATATCACGAAAACCAACCGATGATATTTTGGCCACAATATCAATAATATCTTCCCTTATTAATGGTTCTCCTCCAGAAAGTCTTATTTTGTCTATTCCAATTGATTTTGCAACCTGTACTATTCTTTTAATTTCATTGGATGTCATTTCATAGTCTTGTGGGACTATACCGTCATGGTGGCAGTAGAAGCACTTTACATTGCAGCGATTCGTAATTGATATCCTCAAGGATATCATGGGCCTTTTGAACTTGTCAGTTACCTTTTCTGCTATATTACTTTTTGTCATGGTCATCTCTTATCAGAAGTTCAATTTTTTCAAATTCATTGGCCCCAAATTCATCTGTTTTGAGCGATTTAACCATTCCCAGTATTGTTTCTTTAACAAAATTTCTAACGAATGGATTCAAAGGTATAACATTATTATCTATCTTGAGAAGTACCTCGTCAGATTCTGCCTTACATGTGGTTGCATTGTGAATTCCATTTATCTTTGCTTTAACAAAATCGTTGCAACTATCAAAGCCACATTTTTTACAATTAAGATCTTTGATCATTCCATAGCTTCTTTCTAATAAAAGATCTACAATTGATTTCAGTTTTAGATCATCCATTTCCTTTACTTTAACATTTGCAATGGTATATTCATCGTTGATATTTGAAGTAGATATTTTAGCATACCGGGATGTTTTAAATCCTTCCAATACTACAATATCCAGATTTTCAATAAAGTTCATTGTACTTAAAACGTTATCCCAACTCATTCCTTCATTCATTGTGAAAAAAGTTTCTTCCCCAATACCTGCTACAATTGCAGCTCCTGCTTTTTTATGTTTCCCAGTATCGCTATCTGACATGTCAAAATGATGATGTGAATGTTTCACTGTACCCACTTCAAATCCCCTTTCAACCAGTTCTCTAACGATTTGGGTTACTAAAGTAGTTTTACCTGTATTTTTGGTTCCGATAACTGCGATGATCTTCATGCTACACCTTTAATAAATACTATTTCATAGAATATTTTATCGTATCTACTTTCATAATGTTACTTAAATATATATGATGTTAGGATATATGTCATTGTAGAATACTCATTTTATGATTTGTATTTATTTAGTATAAGAAAAGTTTAGGATTATCAATATTTATTAACCTGATTAAAATGAATAAAAATGAAATAAAGCTCAAAATTGACGGTTTAGAAGTAAAAGCAGAAAAAGGAAGTACTATACTACAAACTGCTCTTAACAATAATATTTACATTCCTAACCTGTGTTTTTATCAGGGATTGGAACCATGGGGGTCATGTAGACTTTGCATGGTGGAGAATGAAGAAGGTCGTCTTATAACTGCATGTGAAACCGCGGTACAAGATGGAATGAATATTATTACAGAAAATACCAGGATAAATAGAGTGCGTAAACTTTCAGCAGAGTTGTTAATTGCTAATCATGAAGTAGACTGTCTTACATGTAGAAAAAATGACAATTGCAAACTTCAAGAAGTAGCAGCCTACTTAGGCATTAACAGGGAAAATCTTGGAAGTTTAAGAAGGCAGGTCAATAAAATTTCTATGGATGATTCAAATCCCTTCTTTGATCGTGATCTGAAAAAATGTATTCTCTGTGGAATATGTGTAAGAACTTGTAGTGAAATTTTAGGAGTCAATGCTATCGACTTTGGTTTTAGAGGGTATGAAAGTAAAATAACAACGTTTGCTGACAAACCGCTCATAGAATCAAACTGTGTTTCGTGCGGAGAATGTGTTGTTGCATGTCCTGTGGGAGCTTTGGTTCCAAAAGAAACTTTAAAACCTTCAAGGGAAGTTAAAACAGTATGCCCTTATTGTGGGGTGGGATGTAACATACATCTCGGAGTAAGAGGAGATCAAGTAATAAATGTAAGGGGAGACATTGATAATTCAGTTAATAAAGGTAATTTATGTGTTAAGGGTAGGTATGGATACAAATTTATTAACCATCCTGACAGACTATCTAAACCAATAATTAAACGAAATAATACCTTTGAAGAAGTTGAATGGGAACAGGCATTGGACTATGTAGTTGAAAGATTTTCAGAATATAAATCTAATGAATTTGCAGCTATATCCTCTGCAAGATGTCTAAATGAAGATAACTATGCTGTTCAAAAATTCACAAGGGCAGTTATGGGCACTAATAATGTGGATAACTGTGCAAGGTCATGTCATGCTCCGTCAGTGGCAGGATTGGCTAAGATATTCGGTAGCGGTGCAATGAGTAATTCAATAGATGAAATTAAAGATTCAGCATGTTTATTTGTCATTGGAACAAATCCAACAGCAAGTTATCCGGTAATAGGGCTTCGTATAATTGAGGCTGTAAAAAATGGCGCAAAGCTCATTGTAGCAGACCCAAGGAATATTGATCTATGTAAACATGCAAACATAGTTTTAAATCAGATTCCAGGTACGGATGTAGCTCTTTTATCTGGAATAATGAAGATCATAATTGATGAAGGACTTCAGGATGAAAACTTCATAAAGGAACGTTGTGAAAACTACGATGAATTCAAAGAATCTCTTAAAGAATATGATCTGGATACTGTAGAAGTCATAACTGGGATAAATAGGGAGATAATTATCGAAGCAGCAAAACTGTATGCAACAACAAAACCTGCCTCAATACTCTATTCACTAGGTATAACTGAACACACCCATGGAACAGAAAATGTTTTTGCATTGGGTAACCTTGCACTTCTAACAGGTAATATGGGAAAACCTTCTTCTGGAGTTAATCCTATAAGGGGTCAGAACAATGTTCAAGGCGCATGTGACATGGGATGTCTTCCTGATGTATTTCCTGGTTATCAGAAGGTAGAAGATCCAGAAACAATCATACATTTTGAGGATGCTTGGGGGGTAGAATTAACTAATTCTACTGGGTTGAAGTTTCCGGAGATGCTAGAATCAGCAAAAAATGGAGATATCAAGGCAATGTACATTGTGGGTGAAAATCCAGTTACAAGTGAACCAGATACTGATAACATAAAGAATAGTCTTCAAAATTTAGAGTTCTTAGTCGTCCAGGATATATTTCTAAGTGAAACAGCACAGATGGCAGATGTAGTTCTTCCAGGATGCAGTTTCGCTGAAAAGGATGGAACATTTGCCAATTCTGAGCGTAGAATTCAAAGGGTGCGCAGTGCAATCAATCCAATTGGTGAATCCAAACCTGACTGGTTAATAACTTGTGAAATCGCTCAGAGATTTGGTGCAGAAGGATTTGAATATAATAATGCAAGTGAAATTTACAAAGAAATAGCAGAAATAGCCCCAATCTTCAGTGGTATTAACTATCAAAGGATTGATAAAGAAGGGATACAATGGCCATGCAACGATGTGAATGATATGGGAACGCCAATTCTACATACAGAAACTTTCAAAACAGAAAATGGAAGAGGAAAATTTATTCCATTGAAATACAGGCCTTCAGCAGAACTTCCTGATGAGGAATACCCTTTGATACTAACCACAGGCCGTAATATTTATCACTATCAGACAAGTACAATGACTGGGGTTGTTGATGGACTTAAAAAGCTTTATGGTGAAGATTATATTGAAATGTGTTCAGATGATGCTAATAAAATTGGAGTTGAACACGGAGAGAAGGTTAAAGTGATTTCAAGAAGAGGTGAAATTGAACCAAAAGTCAGGGTCACTGATAGTTGCCTGTCTGGAGTAGTTTTCATGACATTCCATTTCAGTGAGTCAGCTACCAATATTATAACCAGTGCGGCTTTAGATCCAATCTCTAAAACTCCTGAATTTAAAGTGTGTGCAGTAAGGGTGGAGAAGATAAAGGGGTAAAATCTAAATAAATTGAGATAATACTTTTCATTAATTTTTTTATTTCTTTAAATAATAATAGTATCAGCATATTTTAAGGGTATTGTATTTCAAAATATTGCATTTTCCATGTTTTTTTATCTTTCCTGTACCCTCTTCAGCAATAATATAACAGTTTGACAACAATATTGATTTATTTATCCCTGCTTTTGTTCTTATGGGATAAACAACACCTGTATCATCTTTAAAATTGGCCCTTATTACATTATACTTATCTGGGGATGATCTTATGTTTTCTCCTGCTATTGCTGTGATAAAGTTAAATTTTTTGTTTATCTTCTGCATTTTAAGAATATGGTTTCTAACGAATATATCGTATTGGACCGCTACAGCCACAGGGTAGCCAGAAAGCATGAAAACAGGAGTTTGTTTGATAATTCCAAAACCAAATGGTTTTCCAGGTTTAATTGAAACTCCATGGATTGGAACATTTCCAAGATCTTCAACTATGTCAACTATTAAATCTCCTTTACTTATTGCAGTTCCACCTGTTGTTATAACAGCGTCGTATTTGTCCACAGCTTCTTCAACAGCTAGAATAAGCTGTTTAGAATCATCAGAACATTGTTGAATATGTGCTACTGCCATTGAATCTTCGATAACTCCTTTTAAGGCAAATTTATTTGAATTAATAATTTTTCCAGGAGTTAATTTTGTTGAAGGTTCAACAAGTTCGTTCCCTGTTATTATAACGCCAATTTGAGGTTTTTTATATACTTCTATCTCATTATATCCTGCAGATGCAATAACAGATAAATGGTGAGGACCAAGAATTTGGTCGTCAGAAATGATTAATTCTCCCTTTTTAAGGTCTTCTCCCTTTAATGCTACATCATTGTTAGAATTTACAGGGGACACAATTTTTATTTTGCCTCCTTCATACTCAACGTTCTCTTCCATTATAACTGCATCTGACCCCATAGGCATTTTGGCCCCTGTTGCAATTTTTATTGCCTGGCCAAATTCAATAACATGATTTGAAACATCTCCTGCACCAATTTCTTCAACAACCTTCAAATACCTGGGTTCAGTTTCTGATGCTTTTGAAACGTCATCTGCAATTACAGCATATCCGTCCATTGCAGATCTGTTGAATGGAGGAACATCTATCTTAACTTCAATTTCCTGTGCCAGAACTCTTGAATTTCCATTTTGAAGATTAATTAATTCTTTTTTTGTATTCCATTCAAGTTTTTGGATTATTTCAAATGTTTTTTGAACGTTTAATAGGTTTTTGTGATACATTGATAACACCTGAGCTTTATTATATAACTACAATTTGTGTTGTTCATATTTGAAAAATATGTTCATAAGTGAAATCTTAATATAGATTTTAAAATAGGTCATAAATTTTATGTTAAATTTAGATATTTTTTAAAATTAAGGTATAAATTTTTTATATTTGATTACGAAATTTAAGTGATAATATCCAATTAAACTAAAAAATAGCATTATAAACAAATTTTTAACAAAATTTAATGGGATTAACTTGTTAAATTAAAATTTAAGACATTGTATGTTTATTTAATCTAAAAATTTTAGTGTTGTTACTACACATCAATATTTAAATTTTTTGTTTTGGTTTTAGTAGCAATTTATATATTATATGTGGTGAAATGTGTATTTAACACACATGGTGTCCACATGCCGAAACATATTATATCAGGATTGAAATATCTAACAGCAGTTGAACTCATAAGAGAGGGATACAGTCAAAAAGAAGTTGCAAAAATTTTAGAAATGGACAGATCAACAGTTTCACACTATTTAAACGGTAGAAATCTGTCATGGAATTCTATAGAGTTTGCAGAGAAAATTACAGAGTTATGTCCCAAAGACTTCTTAATATTGACTTATGCCCTCATGCATGAAAAGGCAAGGATTGTAGTAAAGACTTGTTCAAACAGTGAATACAAAGGAATAATTAAAGAAACCTGTATTGGTTGTGGGCTTTGTGCAGACATTTGTCTCATGAAAGCCATTGTGTTAAACGATCTCAAGGCACAAATAGATTCTGATTGGTGCTGTGGGTGTCTTATATGTGGTGAATCTTGTCCCACAAACTCAATAGAAATTTTGGAGGTAAAAAATGATTTCTAATACGAAAGAGGTCCAAGACAGAGACTTTGAAATATCAAGGTCCGCTGAAGAAAAACGTGAACTTCTTTACAAAGACGATATCTGCATTGGTTGCGGCATATGCGAAAAAACATGTCCTGTTGATGCAATTGAACTAGGCTCAATTGGTGCAATAGTAAGAACAGACGCTGACGTACCAAAAATAGTATGTGATAAGGATAAATGCGTACTCTGTGGTATGTGTAGTGTAGTGTGTCCAGTTGATGCATTAGAATTTAAAATTAATGATGAAGATATCAAAGATATGGAAGAATACCCTAGTTTAATATCTTCAGCAGAAATTGATGATGAAACATGTATATATTGCAAAGCATGCGAAACTGCATGTCCTAGAGAATCAATAACAATAGCAAGGGAGCTGCCTGAAAGATCCAAGCTCGTTACGGGTGAAATTGAAATCGATAAGGAAACCTGTATAGACTGTGGAATTTGTGAAGAAATGTGTCCAGCAGACGCTATAACAATGGAACACAAGCTACCAACATCAGACGATCCTTCAGTATCTTCTGATATAAATGTTGACAAAGAAAAATGTGTTTACTGTCTCATATGCAAAAAATCATGCCCTGTTGATGCAATTAAAGCTGTATGCAGATCATGTTCATATGGTGAATACGATCTAAACCCTGAAGACTCTGAAACCACTGGAACTTCATTCATAGATCAAGAAACATGTGTTAAATGTGGATGGTGCCAGGAAATCTGTCCAGTTGATGCAGCAACAGTTGTAAAATCATTCGAAGGTGAATTAAATATAGATCAGGAAAAATGTCAGGCATGTGGAGCATGTGTAGATATATGTCCTGCAAACGTACTTTCATTCCCTGCATCCAGCAAACCTGGAAATCAGCCTGAAAAGGTAATGTCCGACGAAAATTACTGTATTTACTGTGGCGCTTGTGATAACGTATGTCCTGTAGATGCAATCGAAGTTAAAAGAACAAATGTTAAACATACACCAACTAAATCAAAATCCTGGGAAAAGCAGATGGAATCTCTTAAAAGTTAGATTTGAGGCGATATAATGGCGGAGATGGAATTAAAAGTAAATCAAGATAATTGTCTTGGATGCGGAGTATGTGTAGTTGCATGTCCTGTAAATGCATCCATAAGCAATGAAGTAGCAGGTGGCCATGGATCTAAAACCACTGAAACAATCATGATGGTTGAGAACGGGTTTATTAAACTATTCAGCCCAGACAAATGCACAAAATGTGGAACTTGCCAGTTGTTCTGTCCAACAGACGCAATATGGTTAGAATGAGGTGTTATTATGACTTATGTTGAAAAACCCACCGTTTCTAATGTGGTAAAATTGGACGATCCAAACGTTAAAAATGTTAGTAAATTAGAAGTAATGCTCAATACAGGAACCGATATATATCAGGGAGCTTGTAAAAAGCGAGGATCAACACTTAAAGATGAATACCGAAAAGTTGCAGGTATTGCCTACATGGATCCAAAAGACATGGCAAAACTGGGAGTAGCAAACTGGGATAGTGTAACTGTAAAAACTGATTGGGGAGAAGTTGTTGTTTACGCAGCACACTCAAGGGACGCACCACACGAATCAATGATATTCATACCAAAAGGCCCATGGGCAAATGTTATTGTAAGTCCTGAAACTTACTGCTGTAACGACCCAACTTACAAAGGAATCGATGCTACAGTTGAAAAATCTGATGACGAAGTCCTTTTAATGGCTGATCTAATGAGATCAGTGTATAAAAAATACGTTAACAAAGATAAGAATGTAAGCGAGCTCCCTTCACTTGGAGAGATGCCAGTCTACAGGAAAAAATAAGGAGGTAATAAAATGGCATACGAAGAACCTGTTACTGATTACGATCACATGGTAGAAAATTGTACATGTGCATTCTGTGGAAGTAACTGTGATGATTTAGATATCCTGGTCAAGGAAAACCATGTTGTCGGTGTAAGACATGCATGCAGATTAGGTGCAAGTAAAATCATGGAAGACGAGGACCAGAGACTACTAGTTCCTATGGTGAGAGATGAAACCGGAGAACTCGTTGAAGTTGACTGGGACACAGCACTAGACAAAGCAGCTGGACTCTTGGCAAATTCTGTGAGACCATTATTATACGGTTGGAGTGAAACATCCATAGAATGTATGAAAAAAGGATTAGAACTTGCAGAAGATATTGGAGCTGTTATAGACAACCAAGCAACAATCTGCCATGGGCCAACTGTACAGGCTGTGCAGAACGTAGGATACCCCCTTATGACATTAGGTGAAGTTAAAAACAGAGCAGATATGGTAGTTTACACTGGAAGTAACCCAATGAACGCTCATCCAAGACACCTTGCAAGGTATACCACATTCCCAAGGGGATGGTTCAGACAGAGAGGAAGATTTGACAGAACCCTTGTTACATGGGATCCAAAATTCTCAGACACTGCAAAGATGTCAGACATATGGGTACCATTTGAAGAAAACGGTGACTATGGATTTGTAAATGCAATAAGAGCTGTTTTAAAGGGTAAAGAACTTAAAGAAGATGTTATTTCTGGAATACCTAAAGAAGACATAGTTGAACTAACTGAAGCTATGAAAAATGTTGAATTTGGTGCCCTTTTCTTCGGGCTTGGATTAACCCACACACTATCAAAACAGAGAAACATTGATATAGCAATCCAACTTGTTCAGGATTTGAATGCATATACAAAATGGGTTCTACTCCCAATGAGGGGTCACTTCAATGTTAATGGATTTAACATTTTCCTCTCCTATGAAATGGGATTCCCATACGGTGTTGATTTCTCCAGAGGATATCCAAGATACATGATAGGTGAAACAACCACAATTGATCTTCTTAACAGGAAAGAAGTAGATGTATTCCTAGTAATTGCTGCAGATCCAGGAGCTCATTTCCCTGGTGGAGCAAACATGCACCTTGCAGAAATACCTATGATACAGATAGACATACACTGGGGACCATCCACAGAACTTGCAGATGTAGTACTTCCTGGAACTTTCATTGGTTTGGAGACAGCAGGAACCAGTTATCGAATGGATTCAGTTCCAATTCACATGAAAAGCGCCATAGATCCACCTGAAACATGCAGAGAAGATGAATGGATCGTGAATGAACTACTTGAAAGAGTTAAAAAGATAAAAGAGGCTAAATAGGTGATCTCATGGAATACATATTAAAAAATGGAATAGTATATGATCCAACAAACAGTGTAACAGGTGAGAAGAAGGACGTAATGATCAAAGATGGAAAAATCGTTGATAGAGTTTCTTCAGATGCCAAAATACTTGATGTTACAGACAAACTTGTTATGGCTGCCGGAGTAGATGTTCACGCCCATATTGCCGGTCCAAAACTATGTGTTGGTAGGCTTTACAGACCAGAAGATGAAAGAAGAGGAGTCGTACCTAAAACGGATATAACAAGAGCAGAAACAGGATTTTCAATACCTAGCTGTTCTGCAACAGGATACCGGTACTCCAGAATGGGTTATGGAACTGTTACTGAAGCAGCAGTGCCACCACTCGAAGCAAAACACACACACGAAGAAATAATGTCCATACCAAATATAGATGTTTCACCATTACTTCTCTTTGGAAACAACTGGTTTGTTATGCAGTATGTAAAAGAAGGAAACATTGAAGATCTTGCAGCATTCGTATCTGCATGGCTCAAAATAGCAAAATGTTACGGAATGAAAGTAGTTAATCCATGTGGAAGTGAAGCATGGGGTTGGGGTATGAACGTACATGGAATTGACGATCCTGCACCACACTGGGGCGTAACAGGTAGAGAAGTTGTAAGGGCATTAACACAAGTCAACGAAATGTTAGGACTACCTCATTCAATGCATGTCCACCCTAATGACCTCGGACACCCAGGAAACTATCCAACAACAATAGGAACACTGGATGCTGTTAAGGATATTAAGAAAAACCCATCTGTCACCAGGGATCAAACAATACACTGTACTCATCTTCAGTTCCATTCATACGGCGGTACAAGTTGGAGAGATGCTAAATCAGGTGCAGAACCAGTAGCAGATTACATAAATAAAAATAAACATGTAACATGTGATATTGGTCAGATAACATTTGATGAAACCACAACCATGACTGCAGATGCACCAATGGAATACGATCTGTACAAAATAAGCGGTTTAAAATGGGCAAATAAGGATATTGAACTCGAAACAGCAGCTGGTTTAATACCTATCATATATTCACCAAAAGCTCCAGTGTCTACATTGCAGTGGGCTATTGGATTAGAGTTATTCCTTATGATAAACGATCCATGGCAAGTTGTTCTTACTACAGACAGCCCTAATGCTGGTCCATTTATCAGATACCCAAGAATTATTTCTTGGCTCATGAGCAGCGATCGTAGGAATGAAATGATGGAAAATGGTGAAGTACATAAATGGGCAAGTAAAAGGACTTCATTAGCAACACTTGATAGGGTTTATGACTGGAATGATATAGCAACTGTAACTAGATCCGCACCTGCTAAGATATTAGGACTTGATGAGAGAGGACATCTTGGAGTAGGAGCAAATGCTGATGTAGCGGTTTATGATCTTGAACCAGAAAACTTCGATGCAACCAAAGCTGCAAATGCTGCAGTTGTTGAAGATGTGTTAGGCAGAGCTTTATACACACTTAAAGATGGAGAAGTTGTTGTTAAAGATGGTAAAATAGCAAAAGTAGTTCCAAGCAGACACTTGTGGTCTAATATCCAGGGATTCGAAGAACAAGAGAAAAAGGTACTTGAGAATATTATGCCTATGTTCAACAGGTATTACACTGTCAAGTTCGAGAACTACAAAGTACATGACCACTACGTTGATCCTGATGTTGAATTCAAGATTGACGCAAGTAAATAAGGGGTGTTTAGATGAAAACAATAACATTAACTTTAAAGGAGTTTTCCAGCATAGCCCTGGAATTTGATGAACTTAGGCCAGATGATGTATACACCTGGACAAAAGAAGATTTTGAAAAATATCAGGTACCTGTAGGTAACTCTAAATTTCCATTATCCAACTATTTCGACATAGAAGTTGAAGGAGAAGCTGAAGGTCCTGAAGAAGTCAAAATGATCCTAAATGGTGATATGGGCCGAGTTAAATACATCGGATGCGGGATGACAGCAGGAGAAATACTAGTAGATGGTGACGCAGATCTTCATGCTGGTGCACAGATGGAAGGAGGTTCCATAAAAATAAATGGTAACGCAGAAAGTTATGTCGGTAGGGAAATGACTGGCGGAAGCATTGAAGTCATGGGAAACGTTAAAGAATACTGTGGAACCTCATATATCGGTGAATGGAGAGGGATGAGTGGAGGAATAATCAACATCCATGGAAATGCAGGCAAACAGCTAGCTGATTGTATGTCCGGCGGAGAAATATATGTCGGTGGTAGTTGTGATATACTTGCAGGCATTCATATGACCAAGGGATATATTGAAATTGGTGGAGATGTAACCCGATGGCCTGGCGGTCAGATGAAAAACGGTACCATTGTAATTAAAGGTAAACTGGACAGTCTCCTTGAAGGTTTTGAATCTGAAGGAGTATTTGAAAATCCTGATCTCGATGGAAAACAGTTAACAGGCAAATACATAAAATACAATGGTGACATTGGAGTAAATGGAAAAGGAACTTTATGGCTTAATGCTGAGAAAAACAGAGACTTATTATAAGTCTAATTTCTCACCTTTCTATTTTTTTTCTATTTTTTAAAATTAATATAATTTAAAAAATTAAAACTTATTTATGCTTTAAGATCCTTATTTTAATAGGTGAATCCTCATGGAAAAAGAAATGAATTTAAAAGCTGAAGAAGCTTTGGATTATATAAAAACCAATGTTAAAAATTACGATGTCCTTGAAATATCCTATAACCGAGTTTTTATTCCTGGTGAAGTTCTGGATATTTTTGCTGATGAAAATTTAGATAGTCTTAGACTTCTTTTAAAAATGAATGGTGAAACTATAAAACAGACCGTAGAAATGGATCTTGTGGAAATAAAAGATGATATTGTTGAGATAAGGCACATAACTGATGAAACATCTACACTTTTAACTATTGAGGAATAGGTGATTTTATGATCGAAACAATGACCATGGACTGTGATGAAGCAATAGATTATGTACGTGAGAATGTAAAAGTCTATGATACTCTTGAATTGTCATATAATCGTATTTTTACTCCGGGAGAGGTCATAGGTATTGATACTACGGAAGAATGCGGGGATAAGGCATGCAAATTAATGATTCAAATTGCTTCCCAATTAGGCACAACAGTGGATGTAGATCTGGAAGATTTAAAGGATGATCTGGTTGAAGTTAAACACACACCTCAGGATAGTAAAAAAACTACGATTATAATCATTGAAAGGTGTGAAACTGACCTTTAACTTTTTACTATTTTTTAATTATAACATAGATATTTATACTATTTTAAAAGTGCTAAATTTTAATCGCATGCTGGAAAACTTCATATGGAATTGTAGGACTCATTTCCGTCTATAATTTTCACATTAAGCGATTTAAAACTTATATAAACTTTTTTTCCCTTTTCAATGTCGAGTATATCGAAGGAACTTGGGGTGATTATGCTCTTGAAAAGAGTTTTATTCACAAGTGCTTCAACCCATACTGTTGGACCTATTTTTACAACATCCTGAACTGTTCCTATTATCTGGTTTCTTAATGAAGATACAAAAGCTTCATTTGATAGAATGATATTTTCTGGTCGTATTGCAACCAAAACATTTTCAGGGTCTGATATTATAGGATCAGAACTTCTGATGAGTAGACCATCTCTGAGTTTTACAGTGGTTATTCCATTTTTAGTTTCAATAGCAGTTCCGTCGAAGACATTATGAACTCCTACAAAGTCTGCAACAAAATTGTGAGAAGGTTTGCTGAATACTTCCTTTACTCTACCCTGTTGTAATAATTTTCCATCTCTCATTACAGCTACATGCTCAGCTAAATTCCAGACGTCATTAAAATTATGAGAAACATGTATACATGTAGTTTCATGGTCTTCAATTGCATTTTTAATTAACCTTGTCATATACGCGTGAGTGCTTACATCAAGTGCACTGAATGGTTCGTCCATAAGGAGTATGTTTGGTTCAACTATGAGAGATCTTGCTATTGCAACTCTCTGTTTTTCACCCCCACTCAGGGTTTCGGAATGTCTATCGAGTAGATGATCAATTTTTAGCTGTTCGGCCAAGACATGAACCTTGGAGTTTATTGTATCATTATTAGAGGTGATTTTTTTGAGGCCATAAGCTATATTTTCAAAAACATTCATATTAGGAAATAAGACATAATCCTGATAAACTATGCTTATTCCTCTATTTTCAGGTGTTAAATTTGTTATATTCTTCCCTTCTAAGTATATTTCTCCAAAAGTAGGATTATAAAATCCTGCTATTGTTTCTAAGAGAACAGATTTTCCAGATCCAGTTGGTCCTATAATAACTAGATAATCATTCTTTTCAACTTGTAAACTCAGGTCTTTAAGATGGAACTCGCCCAAGTCAACGCTTAAGTTCTGTATATCTAGGAACATTCGATCACCATCTGTAATAAATTTATAATATTATATTTCATATATACTGCTCCTTGGCATACCTTTCAAGGAAGAATATTGCTATGAATGATATGATTACAAGTAATATTCCGGCTGTGATCGCCATGTTAATATTTCCAAAGGACAGGTTTAAATAAAGGGCAATTGATAGGGTTTCTGTTTTTAGGTAAGTTCCCCCTGCTACGAAAAGTACTGCTGCAAAGGTTCCTATACACCTTGCAAGAGTAACAACACCTCCTGCAAAAATACCATTTTTTGCTAATGGTATGGTAATATTTCGTAGTGTTTCAAATTCACTGTAACCCAAACTTCTCGATACAAATTCATAACGTGGATTAATATAGTTAAATGTCGAATATAATATTCTAACGGCATATGGGAACGCAACAAAAAATTGGGCCACAACTATACCGGTTGTGGTGAATATAATGTACACATTAAACATTCTAAATGGTTCACCAAGTAGTGTATTTCCAAAGAGCATTAAAAGTGCAATGCCAATTACTATTTCGGGTAATGCCATGGGTATGTCTAAAATAATTTTTACTAATGTTTTTAATGGGAAAGAATATCTGCTCAATGCATAGGCAGTTGGTAAAGCAAAAATCATAACTATTGTAGCTGCAATAAGTGAAGTAGTAACTGTGAGCTGTAGGGCGTAAAGCATTTCATATGATAAAATAGAATTGATAATATCATTCGGACTAATAATTACAAAAAGACTGCCTAATAAAATGAAAAGCAGTGCAGTTAATAAAAAAGAAATGGAAATAAAGGTTATTTCAAGCTTGGTTCTCATTTTATCTCCTCTAATCCAATAATTGTATAGCGCTGCTTTTAAGCTTGTCACTTTTATAAACCATTGTATTCAATTATCCGGAAATAGGTTTAAATCCCCATTTTTCCCAGATTATCATCCCCTGTGGGCCTGTTGCAAAATCTTCAAATTCCTTTGCAAGATTGTTGTTTTGTGTGTAAACTGTTTCAGCTATAGGAACAGTACTAACTTTACTTTCATTTGCAGGGATCTGAATAACATCAATTTTTCCTTGCCCTTCAGGCCATGTGGCCAAATCTTGCCAAATTATTACTGCATCTGCTTGGCCGGTTACGAGATAAGTTAATAACTGGTTAACTGTGGTTGTTTTTACAACAACATTGGCCTGTACTGTTTTATTAAGATTCGTATTATTGAGTATATCTGCTGTTGTTTTTCCTATTGCTGGTCCTTTTGGATCTCCTATTGCAACTTTAACGCCAGGTTTTGCAAGATCGTATAATGAAGTGATATTTTTAGGGTTTCCCATTTGTACGCCAATAACTGGAATATTTTGGGTAATATTTTTCACAGTGTTATTTTGGACATATCCATTGTTAATTGCATCTTGCATATATTTATAATCAGCTGGAAGGAAAATATCTGCACTTTTTTGTGTTTCAAGTATTCCAAATAGTTCGCCACTTCCTCCATTTTTCACATTAACTGTAACTCCGGGATGAGTTTTTTCAAATTCTATTTTTAGATCATTCGTAACCTTAACGAAACCCGCGCCTGCCAACACCGTAATGGTCTGATTTTGCCCATTTGATCCACTATTTGTTAAAATACCGCTGACATATACGCCTGCTATGATAATTACTATTGTTACAATTCCTATAATTGCTAATTGTTTTGTATTCATAATAAACCTCCTCTAAATAATTTATTGATATGAAAATATAAACCTATCGTTGATCATAAAAAATTAGAAATTAATATTATCACAAAAAGAGTCATAAAAATAATATTTCATTTTATTTAGGTATAAAATTTAATATCAAATTAATCTATTACTTTAGATTTTAACCATAGATATTGCCGCGGCTTTAAACCCTATAAATACCTCTTTACCTAAATTTAAGTTTAATTGCTCTCTTGCATACTCAGTTATATCTGCAAATAAATTTATTTCCCCTAAATTAATATTAAGTCTTATTAAATGATCTTTAATTTCCATACTAGTAATTTTACCCTTAAAAATATTTCTTACACTTGATTCTTGAGGTTCTAACATAACAAAGATATCATCAGGACTTATTAAAACTAAAACTCTATCACCAATATTATAATTTCCCCGAAGTGGAAGAATTACTTTTTCATGATTTAAATTTATATTAGCAATTTTATTTTTTTGATCAATATCAATAATATTGGTTTCAATTTCATTGACATCATCATGCATTTTTAAAATACTTTCAACTTTTCTATATTCTTTTAAAATTAATTTACCGTTATTAGTAAGTTTACTCTCACCGCCTCCACCTTTACCTCCTCTCTGAGTAGAAACAATACTCTTATTACTTTCTTTTTCAAGTTCTTCAATATATTTAAGAGCACTTCTGTAAGGAATATTTTCCTTTTTTGATGCCTCCATGATTGAACCACATTCATCAATATTTTCTAATAGTTTAAACTTTTTTTTATTCAATAAAATTATCTTATCATAAAATTTTAGCCTGTATTGCGGTCCATTTTTTGTTCTATCCATTTTAGACCTCCTGATTTAGTTAGTTAGTCATGATATTTTATATTTGAATGAATTAAACATTAAATTTCAAATTATTTTATTTATAATATGTTTTGTTATGTTTTATTTATTTGATCTTCTTAATAATGTAAATTTCTAAAAAAAAATGGGAACTTGAAAATAGAAATAATTTTCATAAACTTTTAGAATAAATATCTAAAACATTTAATTAGAAGAATTTGGATAACTCTAAATTTTATTGAAGATTGAAATTATTAGAAAATTAATTTGATGAATTTTTAAGTATAATAAATCTTCAGAAATAAATTATTACAATTAAAATAAAAAAATTTAAAGAAAAGAAATTGTCTATTTTCCTGTAGTTAAACTAGACAAACGATCCTGCCAGGATTTAGATCGTATATTTTCCAAGTTCATTTTTGTTCTTTTTATTCGAATACCTTTTTGTGGGCAAACATTTGCACAAGTACCACAAAGGATGCAGAATCTTGGATCAATAGTTGAATGGCTTTCTATAATGCTTACAGCATTACATGGACAAACGTCTTGGCACGCATGACAGGAATCACCTTTACAGGTCATGTTTTCTTCAAAAGTCACTTCTCCTTCAAATGGTTTGATAACAGTTGCAGCTTCTACTGGACAGATCTCCTGGCACCATCCACAGTTTACACACGAATCTGGATTTAACATTGTGGTACCGTGGGTTTTAAAGTCTTCTGGGTCAAATTTATAATCTTGATAGGCACATGAACTGCATATGGCTTTTATGGCATCTGTAGGGCATGCTTGTTTACATACCAAACAGTAAACACATTTGTTCTCATCTACAACAGTTTCAAAAGTTTCACGACCTGTTTGTTTGATTTTTATGGCATTTCCCGGACATAGCTCTTCGCATATCTTGCAGTTAATACATTTTTCCTGATCAACATCGATCTCTCCAACAACTAGATTTTCCCTTTTGGGTAAAGTTCTTGCTACTTTTATAGCATCCTGTGGACAAGCTGTCTCACAAGCTTTGCAATATACACATGTTTCTGTATCTATTTCTGCATCTTTAGTCCATTTTGGATACTCTTCCATTTCTTTGATGTTTTTATCGTTAATTTCAAATTCAATGGCATCAAATGGGCAGGCACTTGCACAAAGCCCGCACAGACAACAGTTAATTTTATTAATGTTTATGTAATTCATTTCTACTAGACCTCTTGCTATAGGAAGCACAGGTCCATTTTTGATGGATTCTGTAGGGCATATGCTTGCACATATTCCACAACCAACACATTTATCGTTAATATGGGTTAAAGAACGATCTTGTTCCCCTATTCTCGTTATTGAAGTCATTATATCTTCTCTACAATTATATTACATAATTTATCATCTTTAGATATTGCTTGGTTGGGACAGTTCTGAATACATAAATCACAATCATCGCAATTTTCTGATATAAGAATCACATCACCTTCTTTTTCAATAAGAGCTCCTTGTTCACATAATTTAATACAAAGCCCTTCTCCAAGGCAGTTTTCTATTTTACCACATTTTTCTGTATCAATAGTTACTGGCAATAATCTCACCTCTAAAACTTTATAGTATAATTACCAATCAACGATGAGTATATATAAACATATCGATTTAATTTAGGGGATAGATTTTCAAAGTTCAAGATTTTTATAACTTAAGAATCACTTATTTATTCTCGTGTCAAAAATAAAAAAAAACGATTTACTATATGCCTTATTGATTAACGTAGTCAGGGTGATAAAATTTTTATTCTGAAAATTATTTTTGTTAAAAAAAAACATAATATATTCAAATTAAATAACGATAAGTATAGGCCAACTTATCGAAAATTTGTAACTATTTTGCTAAAAATTAATTAATGTTCTAGTAATATTCATTAAAAAATGAAGTATCAATTACCTGATTATTAAAAAAAAATTTAAGAAAATAGAATTTTCAATAATTTATTTATTCTTTTCCAACAATGATTTCTGTGGATTTTATAATAGCAGATACAGTATCTCCCTTTTTAAGGTCGAGTTTTTCTACAGATTCTTTGGTAATTATGGCGGTAATAAGTTCAGGTGATTCAATTTTTATTTTAACATTGGCCATGACTGCTCCAACTTCTACATTTTCAATTTCACCTTCAAAAACATTTCTTGCACTAATCTTCATAAAATCACCTCATTTTTTCTTTACTAATGATTTTATATACTTAATAATTTAAAAACTGATCTTATGTATAAAATTGCTAATCGATACTATTTATAAAAATTCGGTGAAAAACATGGAAACAATTGAATTTAAAGCTATAGGTACTATTCATTCTCCATTTAAAGATCTTAAAGGAATGCCTATACAACCAATAGGTGCTAAAGGGATTCGGGGTGAAATACATCTTAAAGAAGAATACAGGGATGGTTTAAAAGATCTTGAGGGGTTTTCACATATAATTCTCATTTATCATTTACATCTTTCTAAAGGGCATTCATTGAAAGTAAAACCATTTCTTGATACTAAAAAACATGGAATTTTTGCAACAAGAGCCCCTAAAAGACCAAATCCCATAGGGATGTCTGTTGTAGCTCTTGATAAAATTGAAGATACTACATTATTTATTTCAAATGTAGATATAGTTGATGGTACTCCATTATTAGATATAAAGCCGTATATTCCACATTTTGATAAAGATGAGGATGAAGAGATATCTATAGGATGGTTTGAAGATAAACATCAAGATGCAGTACACAAAAAATCTGATGAACGTTTTACAGATTAAAAATAATAGAAAATATTTGGAAAGTTTTTGTTATGGATTATTAAAATTCTTCCATATCGGACACTTTCATCAAAGTTTCAACGGCCTTAGGTTCCACATCCATGCCATGTTCTTTTAATGCAGCAATAGGATTTAAACCTCCAGGTGCAACTATCCCAACATGATATCTTTCAACTTTTGCATTATAAACTAATTCGCTTGGTTTTCCAATCTTTAAAACTGAAAAACCTGCATCTTGAACTTCTTCAAGTACATCAACAGCAGATGGCCGTGCTATATAGGGGATCTCCCTTAAACTTGCTAAAACTCTTCCTGCACCTTTTATAGCGTCTGAAACAGAAGTCATTCCCTTTGCAATATAAATTTCATGAGGATCTAATGAAGAACCACTGTATGCTGTAAGTTCAATGAACCTAGGTTCTTTACCATCTGATTCGAGAATTCCTCCATACTGAGGTGTGGTTGA
The DNA here is from genome assembly GCF_019931065.1 of Methanobacterium spitsbergense. Classification (NCBI taxonomy): domain Archaea; kingdom Methanobacteriati; phylum Methanobacteriota; class Methanobacteria; order Methanobacteriales; family Methanobacteriaceae; genus Methanobacterium; species Methanobacterium spitsbergense. The sequence continues at coordinate 546,155 of NZ_JAIOUQ010000003.1, forward strand.
TACTCCATTTTTTACCAAAATACCATCAAGTGTAAGACTACACACAGTTGCAATTCCAGTTTGACCTGCTTCTTTTCCAGGTATTATCTTGAAATATTTACTGGTACAATATTGAGGACCTGTATTCATAACCTCTTCAAAAATGTCTAGAGCATCATCAAGTTCGTCTGTCTTAATGTATGATAAATTGCTTATAACATTTCCAGAGTGTGTTTCAAGGTCAAAATCCACCTGATATATTAGATTCCAAGCTTTGGAAAGTAGAAATTTCACCTTTCCATGAATTTCAGGACCTGTATTTTTTAGAATGGGTTTAGGTTTAACTAAACTTTGCATTTCTCCGAATTCTATAGTATTTTCAGCCAGTTTAATATTAACATCAAATCCTGCTTCTTTTGCTGCACAAAGTGGCGCTATTCCGCCAATAACAGCTATTCCAACCATATTATCGTCAACAGGTATTCCAAGTACAGATTCTCCTTCATTACCCATTTTGAGTAATCCTATTATTCCTAACTTTTGAAGATTTTCAAAAATCTTAACCGCATTTTCCCTTGCACTTTTTGGTATAAGCCTGAAGTTGGCAGGTATACTACCATTTCCATTATCAATAACCTCTAGAACTGAAGTCATATTTTTGTCAGTAAATGCTTCAAGTGGAGTCATAGAAGTCTTCTTGTAAGAAATAAGTTCGGTAAACCTAGTAGGAATATAATCCTCAACATTAACAATGCCTCCATATTTAGGAATAACTGGAATTCCCTTACCCAGAAGCATGCCGTCAATGGTGGTTCCACATACAGTTTCAAGTTTTACTTCGCCACCTTCCTTTGGGATAGTGTCTAGAAACTTTACATAAGGACTTACAGCAATCCCCTTTTTAAATACAGATTTCAGAATTTCCATCACATTTTTTTCGTATTTAAATGATGAAGTGTTCACAATAACTTTTCCAGTTCCATCTGAAGGATTTAATGTAGTTTGGTATATCATGTCTTCAAACTTCGAGAAAATAAAATCTACCTGATCATAAATTAGGCCTTTTTCAAGTTCTTTAAGGCCCTTATTAGTTATTTGTCTTCCAGCATACCCTATACGTTCTGTAAATCCTTTTTCATCGAGGATACGCATGTGATATCTTACTGCCCTCTCTCCGAGGTCATAACCCTTTTTTTTCAGTTCTTCTGCAATTGTCTTTGCTCCGAGAACTTCTTCTCGATCAGCAAGAATACGCAGAATCTCCATCATTTTACGATCGGTTTCTTGTGGCATTTATTCACCAGATAATGTTACTTTAAGATATATTCTCTTCATAATAGTGATTTTATCATTTATCTGCTTTTTTATTGAATATTTTCTTTAAAATACTTTTGTAATAAGTTTTTAAGAAATTCAACTTTTTTATTACTTTGATTAAAAAAAATAAAAAAAGAAGATAGATTTAGATCATCAAGTATCTGTTGAGTTCGTATGGGAATACTTGTATTCTGTAATCATCCCATTCTTTCCTCTTGATATCCATGAACTGGTTGTAAACATGGTCTCCAAGAGAGGATTTTACAACATCATCATTTTCTAATGCATGATATGCTTCCCATAGGCTTGAAGGTAAAGTTTCAATACCATTACTCTCAAGTCCTGCAGCGTCAAGTTTGAACACATCTATCTCGGTAGCAGCTCCAGGATCCATTTTATTATTGATACCATCCATTCCGGCTTCTAACATTGCTGCAAATGCAAGGTATGGATTACATGAAGGATCTGGGCATCTGAATTCTACCCTTGTACCGTTACCACGGGATGCTGGGATCCTTACGAGTGTTGACCTATTTTTAAGTCCGTAGGCTATGTAACAAGGTGCTTCGTAGCCTGGTACTAATCTTTTGTATGAGTTTACAGTTGGTGCAACTATTGCTGAGAGTGCCTTTGAATGGTTGAGTAATCCTCCAATAAAGTATCTTGCTTCTTGAGAGAGTTCATCCTGACCATCAGGATCGTAGAAGATGTTTTTACCATTTTTGAATAGACTTTGGTGGACATGCATACCGCTACCATTTACTCCGAAGAATGGTTTTGGCATGAAAGTAACCATGTATCCTAGATTATCAACGATGGCTTTTATAGCCTGTTTGAATGTTATTACAGCGTCTGCTGTTTTCATTGCATCGTCGAATTTGAAATCTATCTCATGCTGACCTGGGCCTACTTCGTGGTGACTTACTTCAACATCAAAGTGAAGGGATTCTAATCCTAAAACTAGTTCCCTTCTAACGTCTGTTCCCTGGTCAACTGGTTCAACATCGAAGTAAACACCATCGTCATGAGGGATGATATTTCCATCTTCATCTTCTCCAATGATGAAAAATTCAGGTTCTGGACCAACATTGTATTCATATCCTTTGGACTCTACTTTTGCTAGTGCTTTTTTAAGCACATTCCTTGGATCACCTTCAAATGGGGTTCCGTCTGGCCAATAGATATCACATATAAATCTGCAAACACCCTTTTCTTCAGGTCTCCATGGTAGAGTTGAGAATGTATCTGGGTCGGGTTTTATTATCAAATCGCTGGAGTTAATGTCAACGAATCCTTCTATGGATGAACCATCAAACAATAATCCGTCTTTAAGTATATCTTCAATGTCTCCGGGTTTAGCCAATGGGACTGCCATGTTTTTTGGGGTTCCATGTATATCCACAAATTGTAACCTAACAAATTTTGTGCCGCATCTTTCGATGTCTTGAATAACCTTTCCTATTTTATCTTGCATAGATCGAATACCTCCATGAAATAAATGTCATGATCTTTTATACCGGAAAGATGTTTCCTTTTACTGGTATATAAATGTTTTGAAGAGATTATGAAGATCAAATATTCTAGATTTAGAGGTTACTCAAGGATAACTGATTAATTTAGGCTCAATAAAAGCTAAACTGAGATAAATGGGATATTGAGTTTAATGAATTTTAAACTATTTAATAGAGTCTATTTATATTATTTTAGAGTTCTCATAAATTTTTAATTAGAATTATTATGATCAAACATAAAAAAACAATTACTGTATAATGATTAGAATTTTTGTTATGAATTAGAATTCTACAACTGAAAATGGGTTTTTTTTCATTAGATCGAAAATCAAAACATCAGGTGCTTTAATTACATTTCCTCTGTTAGTCAAAATTTTAATAACCTCAAATGACTGAATGCAACCAACAATATTAGGTATTGGCCCAATTACAGGAGGAACAGCTCTTGTGAGTTTTTTTAATTCGTTTAATACTTCTGAGTTTAGTTCTTTTTGATACGACGTTAATTTGAAAGTTTCTTCATAAGAAGGTGTTTCCGTGGTAAAAGTAGTAATTTGTCCCATAGTACCATGAATAGCGCCATGAACAAATGGTATATCCAAGTCTAATGCGCATCTGGATGTTATAATCCTAGATTCAAGGTTATCGAGCGCATCAACAATGACTTTGCTACCTGCAATGATCTCGCAAACATTATCCTTATTCAATTCAGTGTCAAAGGTTTCGACATTAACAAATGAGTTTATTGAACAAATTATTTCCTTAGTAACTGCTGTTTTTTCCCTACCAACACTATCCATGCTGCTCATAAGCTGTCTGTTAATGTTAGAAACATCGAATTTGTCTTTATCAACTATTCTAATATTAGATACACCCATTCGGGCTAACATCTCAATCGCAGCTCCACCGATACCTCCACATCCAATAACTGTTATTGTAGAATTTTTAAGCTTTAACTGTTCTTTTTTATTCAGAATTTCCTTTTGGCGATCGATCATTTCCCAATATATTCTTTCATCGTAATTTCCTGACATTTTGCACCTTCTAAAGCAGAATCTATTACAACAATATCATGATTTGTTAATATAATTTATCATACTAATAATCATGAAACAATAATTTTGTTAATATTATTCTCTTTGTTGAGATAAAAATTGTTATTTAGAAAAGCAAAAAAGAATTTGAAACAATATAAAAAAGAATAAATTTAGTCTCTGGAATATTATTGGAGGCCATAAAATTATGTGAAGTGCCGGGGGCGGGATTCGAACCCGCGGCCTCACGGTATCCCAGGAAAAAGTCAGAGCACTTGCTTAATACCCTATGAGCCGTGCGCTCTAACCAGCTGAGCCACCCCGGCATGGCTTATATGCTGTTAGGTATCATCTCACTTAAACCTTTCTATAGGCCAGAATTTAATACAAAATAATTTTATCAAATTAAATGAAATAATTATTGATATTCAGATCTATCAGTCAATACCTGCTAGTGCGCGTATTAAACTACTCTGGGTAATAAGGCCTATTAAATTTCCATCATCTACCACAGGAATTCTCTGATAACCTTTGTCAGCCATTATTTTAGTTACATCAATTATAGGTGTATCTTTCTCTGCAACCATTAAATCCTTACTCATCAAGTCCTCTACTTTAATCACTAATGCTTCGCCTCCTGCTAGAAGAACATCTCTATGTGTTATCATACCAACAAGCTTTCCTTCATCCACAACGGGTAATCCTCCAACGTTACACCGCATCATTTTAAGCTTTGCAGCTGCAACCAAGTCATTTCGCGAGGTAACAAAGATATCTTCAATCATGATATCCTTTGCCAATAACTTTTTTATCATACATTTATTCTATTCATCTCGATATTTAAAATATTATATTTCAAAAAATAAACTCATGATGAACTTTTAACTCTTAATATAGTTATTATTTTATTTAAATCGCATTTTGGAGATTAAATATGTTCGAAAATAGAAAAATATATGAGTATAATGATTAAAAATACTATAAAAACATTCGTTAGTTTATGATCTATTCTAAGTTCTATGCAAGATTAATTTTAATTAATGATCACACTTATGAAATGGAACAAATAGATATAAAAATTTAAGCATATCATTAATAAATTACAGCCTTCGAATACTAAATTTGAAGTGTCTTGGCAGAAAAATTGAAAAAATTATACTAACATTGAAAATTAATAACACATTTTCTTAATGGATTTTATATGGGGTATGAAAAGTGACTCAGATGCAAGAGGCCCGAAAAGGCATTATAACAGATGAAATTAAATCAGTAGCAGAAATGGAATGTATTGATGCCCATAAAATTGTTAAAGGATTAGCAAATGGACGTATTGTAATTCCAAAAAATATAGGAAGTAAAAGCAGACCTTTAGGTATAGGAAAAGGCCTTAAAACCAAGATAAATGCTAACGTAGGATCTTCTTCAGAACTTGAAAAAGTTGAATGGGAAGTTAAAAAGGCCAAAGCAGCAGTTAAATATGGTGCGGATACGATAATGGACTTAAGTACAGGACCAGAATATGAAAAAGTCATGAAATCCATCATGAAATCTGTAGAAGTACCAATAGGAACAGTTCCAATTTATGAGGCAGGTATTACAGCTTCAAAAATAAAAGGGGCTGTTATAGATATGGATGAAGATGATATGTTCGGTGCGATAGAAAATCAGGCAAAAGCTGGTGTTGATTTTGTAACTGTACACTGTGGTATAACAAAGGATCTTATATCTAAGGTTAAAGATTCAAACAGGATAATGGGCATAGTAAGCAGAGGAGGTTCTTTTTTAGCTGCATGGATACTTAAAAACCAGGAAGAGAATCCACTCTACAAAAATTATGATTATTTATTAGAAATAGTTGAAGAATACGATGTGACATTAAGTTTGGGTGATGGACTTCGCCCAGGGTGTTTGCATGATGCATCTGATCTGTCACAAATACAAGAACTTGTTAATCTAGGAGAATTAGTTGGTAGGGCCAGGGAAAAAGGAGTTCAGGTAATGGTTGAGGGCCCGGGTCATGTTCCAATCAATCAGATAACTGCCAATGTAGAGATCCAAAAAACTGTTTGTAAGGAAGCCCCATTCTATGTTTTGGGCCCTCTTGTTACCGATTTGGCACCGGGATATGATCATATCACTTCAGCTATCGGTGGAGCAATTGCTGCTTCAGCAGGTGCGGATTTTTTGTGCTATGTTACTCCTGCCGAGCACCTTGCAATACCTAACATTGAAGATGTAAAAGATGGTGTTATAGCTTCTAAAATAGCTGCAGAAGCAGCTGATGTTGCTAAGGGTATAAATGGTGCATGGGAAAAGGAAGTTGAAATGGCAACTGCAAGGAAGAACTTCGACTGGCAAAAACAATTTGAATTAGCATTCGATAATGAAAAACCAAAAAAATGTAGAGCTCGTAACCAAACATCTGAAGATATGTGTACTATGTGTGGCGAATTTTGTGCTTTAAGACTTGTTAGAGACAATATTTAAATTTATTTTATTTCTACGGACTATCCAATAGATTAGAACTTCCGTTACTAACTTTTTTTATAAGAAAAATATCGTTTGTAACATGCCAAACTATTTATATGATTTCAAACAATTATTTATTAAATTAAATATTGAGAACAATATAAATGGAGTTTAATTTCATGAAAGCTGAACAATTAAATCAAAAATGTCCTGAATGTGGATGTACTGATAAGCATATATCCCGAAAGAGAAACACTGGAACTAATGATGAAGCATTTTACATACCACATGTACCTCAGGGAACAATAGGAATAATTCGCTGTAGTGAATGTCGACATATATTTGAATACTGTACAGATGAAGAATGTCTTGTTGAAATTAAAAAAATAGATTTTAACAAGAAGTAGATTTTCTTCAAAATTTTACAACATAGTTTTTTTCTTAAATAAGTTATTAGTTATAATACTCTCTTAAACACATTCTAAATCTTTTTTAACTAAATATATTAAATTTTAAATAGTGGTTGGTTACATAAAAAAGAATAAGAAATAATTCTAATGCCAAGGGAGGCTAAAGAAATGATCATGCAACACGTTGAAGGTCAGGATAAAGGGAAATTAGTTCTTTTTGCTTTAAGTACATGTGGATGGTGTAAAAAAACCCGAGCATTAATTGAAGATTTTAATGCAGATTATGAATTTGTTTACGTTGATCTACTTACTGGCAAAGAAAGAGAAGAAGTTGTAGAAATGGTAAAAAAATGGAATCCCCAAGTTTCATTTCCAACTCTAGTAATAAACGACTCTAAAACCATAATTGGATTTAAAGAAGACGAAATAAAGGAGGCAATTGAATGAGTGGCTTCAATGAGCCCTCAGACAATGATGTTGATTTATACTACCTTAAAGTAAAAGAAGAAGCAGAATCATCTGGATATATTCTAAACAATGATATTGAATTTACAAAAGGGCTTTTAAAGAGCATTCTAATAAATAATGCACGTTATGGTTATGGGGCATGTCCTTGTAGGTTAGCTTCAGGTGAAAGAAATGATGATTTGGATATCATCTGCCCTTGTGATTATAGGGATCCTGATTTAAATGAATATGGGGCTTGCTATTGTGCACTTTATATTTCCAATGAAATCTTAAGTGGAAAGAAAAAAGTACAGTCCATACCCGAGAGAAGGCCATCATTTGAAGACAGAGAAAAAATTAAGGAAGAAAAAGAAGTTCAAATATCTGGACTATCAAAGCCAGTTTGGCGCTGTAAAGTCTGTGGATACCTTTGTGCAAGAGATAAACCACCTGAAGTATGTCCAATTTGCAAAGTTTCCAGTGACAGATTCGAAAAGTTCATATAATCTTAAATAATTTCTTTTTTGAATTTATAAATATATTTATTTTCTTTATCAGAGGGATAAAAAAATTATTAATTCGGGGTTTTTATATATTTATTATTTATGATACCTTAGTTATCACTAAACTAGGTAAAAATCAAAACTATTAAATTTTGAACTTAGTAAGAGTATATTGAATAGGTAGGTTATATCAAATTAAAAATTATATTGTAAATAAGATATTTATTGCAAAAAATATGTTTAGATTAATCTAAGTTTATTAATTTGAAGTTGAGGTTTTGACATGATGAAAGCGGAAGTTGGAATGAGTTACAGTAGAATAGTAGATGTTTATGAAGCTTTGGATTCCACAACAAAGAGGCTTGAGAAAACTTCAATACTTGGAGATTTTTTTGCAGACATAGGTGAAAAAAATCCTAAACTACTCCCGGTAGTAACATTGCTTGCATTGGGCAGGGTATTTCCAACTGGGAGTGAAGAAGAACTTGGAATAGGTACAAAACTCTTAATGAAGGCCATTGCTTTTGTAGTAGGTGTGAAACCTGAAGATGTTGAGGATATGCAACGAGATGCAGGGGATATTGGACAGGCAGCTCAAAACCTTTTCATGAAAAAAAAGCAATCAACTCTCTTTTCAAGATCCCTTACAATTGAAAAGGTACACAGCAATTTGATCAAGATAGCTAATATATCTGGTAGCAAGGCACAGTCAAAGAAGTTGGAAATTCTAAGGGAACTTTTATCTTCTGCTTCACCTACAGAAGCCAAATATATCACCAGAACTGTAATAGAAGAACTTCGTGTGGGTGTTGGTGAAGGAACTATTCGAGATGCACTTGCTCAGGCTTTCGATGTAGACAAAGGAATTGTTGAAAGGGCGCATATGCTCACCAATGATTTGGGTTTAGTTGCTGAGGTATCAAAAGAAGAAGGAGTCCAAGGACTTCAAAAACTCACTTTATTACCAGGAAAACCAGTGAAACCCATGCTTGCTCAGCTTTCTCCAGGCATTTCTAAAAGTATTCTTGAAATGGGATGGGCTCTATGCGAGACCAAATATGATGGAATAAGAGTTCAAATTCATAGATTAGGTAACGAAATTAATATTTTCACTAGAAGATTAGAAAATATTAGTAAAGCCGTGCCAGAAATAGTAGAATACATTAGAAAATCTCTTCCATCCAAGAATTTTATTGTTGAGGGCGAGATAATAGTTACTAAGGATGGAAAACCCATTTCTTTCCAGTACATTCTCCAAAGGGTACGTAGGAAATATGATATTGAAAGGATGAGGGATGAGGTGCCTCTTAAACTCTATTTATTTGATGTATTATATTATGATGGGCCATTAATAGATGTTTCATTTGAGAAAAGAAGAGAGGTTCTAGAATCCATTGTAACAGTTAGTGGAGATAAGATACAACTCAGTAGAAATGTTAAGGTTACTCCAGAATCTTTACAAGATGCAGAAGATCTTTTCAATGAATCTATAAAAGCAGGTCATGAAGGTATAATGATAAAAGACCCCCATGCACCATACATGCCTGGAATTCGAGGTAAAAAGATGCTTAAATTTAAAGCTGAACCTGAGACCTTGGATCTTGTAATTGTAGGAGGCAGTTATGGTAGGGGTAAAAGAGCCCACCTTATTGGTTCTTATCTTCTTGCAGCCAGAGATGAAAATAATGAACTAAAAACATTGGCCTATGCAGCAACAGGATTAGACGATCAAACATTATTGGAACTTTCTACATTAACAGAACCTCTAATAACAAGTAAAATTGGTAGACAAGTTAAAATAGCACCTCATATCATTCTTGAAATAGCTTACAGTGAAATAGTTAAAAGTCCAGAATATGAAAGTGGTTATTCCCTACGTTTCCCTGTTGTAAAAAGGATAAGGGATGATCTGAGTATTGATGATATAGATACAGTTGAAAGAATTGATTCTATGTTCAAAGGTCCTGATTGAAGTCGATTTCTTTAGTCATGGATTATTTTTAATTTTTTTTGATGAAAATTTAAATCATTTTTCGTAATAATTTTTATATTATCAGTAATAAAATTTATCATTGTACTGGTACAATGAAAGATCGTTATATGTTCAAAATCGCACTTGCAACTGCAATCATAGGGATAGTTGGCATGATGATTTTTGCAGTACAATTATTCTTGGCGATACCTATTTATATTTTAAAACTCTATATATTCCTAGGAGAGTAAATTATGGAATACACAATAGAACAAATAAAAGAGGACCTAAGATTTAAGAAATTTTTAAAAAAAAAGATAGGAATAAAACCTGCTACCATAACAAACTATTTATATGCTTTAAAAGACTTCTGTAACCTTACAGGAAAAAGTCCTACAGAAATACATGATATGCATAAGGCAGATCTACGAAATCACGTGGCTGAATTTGATATGTGGATAACTGATGCATTAGATGATTATGTCCACTATATGATAGAGAATGAATTTAGTTATGATGGTATAAGAGGTAGAGTAGGTAGGATAAAATCTTTTCTTCATGCTTTCAGACTTAGACCAACACCTGAGATAGATATATCAAAAAAGAGGATAGTTGAGGATGTTAAATTTGCTTTAAAAGTTGAAGATATAAGAAAAGCAATTAAATACAGTCTTCCAGTTTACCAATCTATTTTTATAACTCAAGCACAAACGGGGCTTTCAATAAGTGATGTTTTACTTTTAGATATCGAAGATTTCATTAGTGCAGTAAGTAAAAAAGACGAAGAATTAACAATTAAGGAAGCCATATACAGGGCTAAAAAAGAAGATAATCTTATAGGATGTTTTGATTTACGGCGAAAAAAGACTACAGCAGAGTTCTACACGTTCGCCGGACCTGAAGTTCTTCGAAATATGGCAGAATTATTAGATTCAAGAGATGAAAAGTATTTAAAACCGGATTATCCTATTTTTGTAAAGGAAACTTCACATCTACCTGTAAAATTAGGAGAAAATCCTCTTCCCGAAGATTTAAGATTATCCCCCGAGGCTGCCAAGAATTATGTACACAGAATGCATAAAAAAAAGAATATATTTCCTCAAATAGATGTGGATGGCCAAAAAAAGAATTATTTTCGAACGCATAAATTAAGAAAGTGGTTTTCTAATCAAGTTAGGTTTAAAGCAGGATTTAGTGCAGAAGATACAAAATATTTAATGGGTCAAAAAACGGGCGATGTTCTTGAGAGATACATAAATCCAAATAGTTATAATACCTTAAAAGCCAGTTACCGTAAAGCTCTACCATTCTTGGCTATTAATGATGAAATAGTTATGGAAGAAAATCAAGAAGCCATAGAAAAACTCGAAATGGATAACAAACATCTACAAGAACAAATGCAAAAACGTGAAGAACAACACCGAATCGAAATGGAAGAAATGAAAGCCAGGGTCGACAACGTAGAAACAGACAGTATCAGTGTTGAGGACATAAAAAACTTACTTCCATACATATTTAAAATTAATGGAACAGAAGACTTAGACCTATCCGCAACGAAAAGTTTAGAGGAATTAATGAAAAATTTAAAATCAAAAAACTAATTTTTTATACAGTAAGTTGTCTATTTTTTCTTTCTATTTCATATGCATGGAATTTTAATACAACATTCTAATTATATTAGATTACTATATCATTGAGTTAAATGATAGAATCAAGTTAAATCATGAATTTAAATGTCTATTACTAGTTTTAAATAACTTACCTTGAAATAGAAACAATATACCTTTTGCTTCATCTATATCCACACATTAAAACATCTTAACAATTGAAACTTGAATATATCCTTAGCCATGTTTTGTGACGACGGCGCGCCTTGCGCCGGAGGAACATTGTTTCAGTTAAAATGGAATAGACTCACTCTTTAATATTGGGGAGGCTGGAGTTTCGGGTGGGTATTATTATTTTTTTAAATAATGTTGGGTGGAAGGCAGCAGCATTTTGCCTAAAACATTTTCTATTCTATGGATATAATTTTTTTAAAATTTGATATTGTTTTTATTCTTAGTTTATATTTTTAAGACTTATATTATTGTATTTACTTTATTAACGTTATCTAAGCTGGTTCTAATCGACATGTTTATATTAACGCTAATATACAGCATATTTAAGGATTATACATAAAATGAACTTTGAATATACATTTGGAGGTAAAAATGACATTTAAAAAACTGATAGACCTTAAACTTGAACAAAAGGATGGATTAGATGATATTCAATTCGAGATTAGTGAGAATGGCGGGAGTGTTTCGCTGGCTGAGCTGATTTCGGAAGCGATTGATATTTTTATCAAATTTTATTATGAACAAGCAGTGGACAAACATTCTCCACTTTATACATTAATAGGAACTGAAATTGAAGAAAGAAAGTAAATTTAACGTTCTTGTACAAAAACCTGTTTATTACACTCTTATTTTATGTATAAAATTTAGTTTTAGATATGATTATACATAAATGGATAAGGTTGTATAATGATGGATAAGGTTATACACAGTTATATAATAGTTTTTATTCAATTCGGAACCCTTATATACCAAATTAACAGAAGCTATTGTATATGCAGTTCAATAATATTAAAAAAGTTCTGTATATTGCCAGATTAATTAGATTAATATCTTAAATAATAGGTGAGTGTTAAAGTGGATGTATTGCTATCTAAAAATAAATTTGAATTAACAGGTAAAAAAGAGTTAGACATTATCAATGCCAATATGGAAACAATTCGTATAAAGAGAGCATATGTAAATAATTTAAGGCATCTTAGCAAAATTTTAAGGAATTCTAGTCTTGAAACAGATAGTTGGATTGGAAGAGCTAATAATAGAGAACTTAATGAAACTATACAAGAAATTAATCATGCAGAATCATCTATACAAAAATGTGAATCTCATATAGTTCAATATTTGGAACCTATTTTGGAGAATCTAAACCGTGATTGTAATTGTACATGTAAAAAACTGGAGGAATAATGGCATCCGATTCTGTTCCTTCTCCTATTCCTTTTATTGAAACTTCAAGGGCAAATTATACTAATCGGCTTGCAAATTTAGCATGCGGAGACGTACTTATTGTAAATTTACCTAATCGTTTCGGTAAAACTGTAACAGCCTTAAAATATTATGAAACTCAGCCTGTTAAAGTTTTATATCTTAGTGATAGACATGAACAGATGAACGAGATAATTGGAGGAGATAATTTTAGACACTGGTATGGCTTAAAAAAGATTTGTGAGAAGAAGGATGAACCTTTTATTGGTGCATTAATTGGTAAAGGTTTTCATGCAAATATAATATGTCGTAATTTCTGCAATACTCAATGTTCTTATAAAAATCAGTTTCAAGTCCCAGAAGAAGGAATCGTTGTTGCACCAAAAGAATATTTACCCACTACATATGTGCAAAATAATCATTGGGATGTAGTAATACTTGATGAAAATATTGAAAAAGCTAAAAAAATACAATACACTCACCCAAATATCCCATTAGGAGCACTTGAGGATTATAGAGTAAATGTAGAGTTTTATAAGGATATAGGTAGAATTATTGAAGGAGATATTTACCCTGATGATTTAGCTGAACTTCAAAGGCGTAAAACTAATGCAGGGAATATATCTGGCATTATTAAAATGATTAGATTGAGAGGTGATGGTTTTAGACCTACTAGGGCCGAGTTAGATATATTAAACTATCTCAATAACCTCGATGGAACTATAGAATGGATACAATATTATCAAAGATATGGAAGATTTAATCATTTCTATAAACCATTTTTACACTATGCACATGATTTGAGATGTAACTTTAATTGTAAATTAATTCTCCTAAACACGTCATATGATGAATGGATTTACAATCAATTGATGTCTAGATACGAAGGTAGAATAGTTGAACCTCAAAACTATAACCAACTAATCAATAACAAGAAGAGCATACTTCTACATTATAATTCCAAAAATAGGTCCTTAGCAAAAGATACTATTACACAAAGAGATGGTACTAAACTAGGGAAATTGGTAGGAAAAGAAATAAATCAAATGTTAAAAAATTCTATAAGCTTCTCATATAATAGATCTTTAAAAGTAGGTATAATTACATATAAAAGCTTAACCGAGGATATTACAAACCAATTTGAAGATAAAACTTATGAAATAAGTTATTTCGGTGGTCACCAAGGGTCCAATAAATTTGAAGATGTTGATGTATTGATAATAGTTGGAACATTCCATTTGAATCCAAGCGGTCTGTATAAAAAACATTATGTTATTAACAATGAGTATCTAGCAGATGATCATGCTGTCTATGGTGGGAGAAACAATAAAATAATCAATGGTATGCAAATCAACCTCACAGATAACGACAGATTAAACAAAGTGAAACTATACAAGTTAAATGAAGAACACCAACAAGCAATATTCCGTAGTGGAGCACATGTTAAACCGGGAAAACTAGTAATAAGCTTTGGTTATGTTCCTCAAGGCATAGAAGATATACTTACTTATAAAACATTCAATAACAAAAACCAATTAAATGCTTACCTAAACGTGAATAGGGACAATATAGGAACTTTTAATACATAACAAAAGAAAATATTAGCATAAACCTGTACATTAAACTATTATCTATTTCTATTTCATGCTAATAACATAGCTAATGACGTATTTACTTAATTCATCTATAAAAGTAGTATAATATTTTATAGACTAACATATCAAAGCAAGATGATATGGGCTTTTTTATAGAAACTAAGAATAAATAGCAATAGTTTGATATACTTTGTGCTGAAAAAAACGTTCTATAAAGTAATAAGGATATAATGGGAAGTTTTTACAAACATTGAAATATTAATAATTTAGCTAACCATTCAATTAGGAATCTACAATATAAAATCTAAAATCTAAAATATGAAGCAATGTGGAAGTTATAGATCCTCATATACCCTTTAATTACATTAAATATAATTGAGTTGATGCTTATAATAACACTAAATTAGCTGTTTAAAATCTATTTAAGCATTTTAGACATTTTTATAAAATAAGGTGTTGGGGGGTATCACTCTCCCCCGATGGTCATTTATGGGATTTTCTCAGCTGCTTGCTTGCAGAGTTCTGACAGGGTCAACAAGGCTGAGCGGGCAATCTTATAAATAAGTGCCATGACCATCACCTCCTCCAGTATAGAGGTTTTAGTGTATCTACCATATGGGTTCCTCCTGGAATTTACTCCACCCTAAGACAAACAAGGGTAGTTGTTTGCAATAGAATGTGCAAAGAAATATTTGATAGAACTCTTATAAATAAGCTTGACTATAAAAAAAAAATACTTTAATAATTTGATATAATGCTAACAATTATATATAGTAGAAATCATAATTTCTAATTGTATCAATTACCATGTGGGTTCCGCAAGGTAGCAGATATTCATTCAACATATTTTGTGAAGAATATTTGCACATAAAAAGGGGGTACTGTCGCATTAGAATCTCGATAGATTCTAATAGGTAGGAGGAACACAAAAAACATCTACGGGTAGGTAGATTTGACCTCCCTTTTTATTTTTATACTACTTTTATTTTGTTTCGTATGGTTACTAACTCCAGTTTGATATTGATAAGCATATTCAAATCAAAATCTGTTAATAATTTTGAGATATAAAAACCTTATAAAAGTTAGTATTTACCGTTATCTACAATATATAATTATCCTATTCATTCTAAAGCATTTATTGCTTTGATAATAGACTCTGCTACCGCTATTATCTTTTTACCACGTCCTTGTAGTTCTTTTTTATTACCTCCCCAATTTCCTATATATAATCTGCTTTTGTTGTTCTCAAGTCCTAAAACACTCGAAACAATAAAACTAACAGTTTCAGCTTCAATTTCCTTTGCAGACTTGTCCTCTATTTCAAATAATGTACCTGAGCTTTCGCAGTGACCTAAAGCCACATGGGCCCATTCGTGTATTGCAGTAGCAACCATTGCAGCTTGATTCTTCTTTGGTGCAATTTTTATTGTGTTTCCATCTGTCTGGCCGTTACTTACTCCCAAATATCTTATTAGTACCGGTACTGGTGAAGCTTTAACTATTGTTTCAAAGTCAAAGTTACCAGAAACCAGTTCAGGACACCCTAATTCTTCAATTTCATCTCCTTCTGTTTGTGCTATGTCAAAAACCGATACAGGGTGGAAACCTCTTATTATACATGTTTCATCTCCATTATCCTCTTTGATTTTCTTGACCATTGGTGCAAGGATTCTTATTGCACGTTCACCCTTCTTTACTTGACGTTCACGTCCTTGCCATGCCTTATATCCTGCTAGTAATGTAAAGTCTGGTCTTTGAATCCAAGCGAGTATTGTATTATTAAAACTGTAACTATGGAATCCTCTCGTCCATTTTTTGATGAACTCCCAAAGTTGCTCTTCACTTTGACAAATTTCGTCAGCCAGCTCATCCAGTTTTTCCGTTAAGAATTTAGTTAACTCCTGACCTTTCAGTTTTCGAGGTATTTCTATCTTATCCATATTATCACCTTTCTATCTATTTCCAACTTTTTTTCTACTATTATTCATCATATGGCCTATTTTTCATAAATTCACATTTTATCACCTCTTTTTGGCTCTTAAAAAACAGTATTAACAGCTAATTTACAGCATGCTGATAGATTCAATAGTTCTCTGAAAAATCAACATTCAATAAAGTCTTTGATAGTTTTAAGAGCTTTTAATCCAAAATGAAGTAGAAAGAAAGCACGGAAATCCAGTATTCAAACCCATAAAGCCTTGTGTGAGTGTATTGAGTTGAAGATTTACATTTAACGTTAACTTTAAGTCTTTGAATTGGTACTAACCATCTATAAACATTTAATTCAAATAATAAGTGATGAGTAATGAAATAAACGGAGCTTTTATCTGTATAACTATCTAAAGAGGGATTTATATGTTAAAATCAGTTTTTATTGAGAATTAAATATGATTAGTGTCCGTATTTACTATGGTTACCCTACATGGCGGACTTAATTTACATGCATCTCGGGCCATACTGTTTATCAATTCTTGAGTTAATATGTCGCTCTATTTCATTATCCATCTATAGATGCATCGATAAATAAATGTATGTACACAATAATAAAATTAGACCCTGTTAAGCTACTTCCATTTCAATAAGCCTATAAAATAATAAATAGCAAGATTTAAGCTTAAGTTATTAAATATCTTAGATTAATTATGGGGGGATAAATTGTTACAAGCTCCGGCAGAAATAATTGAGTTAGTTGATAAGTTTGAACGGAATATTAATGCTTACAAAAATCCAAGCTACAAAGAAGAACAATTAAAACAAGAATTCATCAATCCCTTTTTTAAAGCATTAGGTTGGGATATTGATAATACCACAGGAGCAGCCCCACAATATCGGGATGTTATTTTTGAGGATTCAATTAAGATTGCCGGAGGTACAAGAGCACCTGACTATTGTTTTACTCTTGCAGGTAGAAAGATGTTCTTTGTAGAGGCCAAAAAGCCATCTGTAAATATAGACAAAAATATAAAACCTTCGTATCAACTAAGGCGTTATGCATGGAGCGCAAAACTACCATTATCTATCCTTACTGATTTTGAAGAACTTGCGGTTTATGATTCCAGGACCACACCTAAGAAAACTGACCGAACAACTACAGGAAGAATAAAGTATTTGACATACAAGGATTATGTGGACCAATGGGATTACTTATACAATACATTCTCAAAGGATGCAGTATTAAAGGGTTCGTATGATAAATACGCAGAAACAACTAAGAAGAAGAAGGGCACCACACTAGTAGATGATGAATTCTTATCAGAAATAGAAACATGGCGAGAACTACTTGCAAAAGATATAGCCCTCAGAAACTCAGACCTAACAGTTGATGAATTAAATTATTCTGTACAACAAATTATAGACAGAATCATATTTCTACGTATGGCTGAGGACCGGGGAGCGGAAAAATACGGACAGCTGCAAAAACTCCTCAACAAACAAGCAATATTCCAAGAATTATGCGAAATATGGAAATCCGCAGACGAAAAATACAACTCAGGCCTGTTCCACTTCAAAAATGAAAAAACTCAAAAAAGCCCACCAGATACACTAACACCACAGTTAGAAATCAAAGATGGAATATTCAAACAAATCATAAAAAATTTATATTATCCAGACAGCCCATATGAATTCTCTGTATTATCTCCAGAAATATTAGGAAATGTATATGAACAATTCTTGGGAAAAGTCATCAGACTAACAACAGGACACCGAGCAAAGATAGAAGAAAAACCAGAAGTAAAAAAAGCCGGCGGAGTATACTACACACCTCAATATATTGTTGAGTACATCGTAGAAAATACTATAGGCAAACTATGCAGAGATAAAACACCCCAAAAAGTATCAGAGCTTAGAATACTTGACCCTGCATGTGGTTCGGGTTCATTTCTACTTGGAGCTTACAACTATCTTCTAAACTGGCATTTAATTTATTATTCAAATCTCAAAGACAAAAATCGTTTAAAAGACCAGATATACAAGGGAAAAAACAATGAATGGCACCTTACAATAAAAGAAAAAAAACGTATCCTCCTAAACAATATTTATGGGGTTGACATCGACCGCCAGGCTGTTGAAGTCACCAAATTAAGTCTACTATTAAAAGTACTAGAAGGCGAAAACAGAGATGTATTAGAAGCTCAACAAAAATTATACAAAGAAAGAGCACTACCGGATTTAGAAAACAACATAAAATGTGGAAACTCCTTAATTAGTCCAGAAATCTACAATAATCAAGATTTACAATTCACAGCAGAGGAATTGAAACATATTAATGCTTTTAATTGGAATAATGAATTTGGGGATATAATGGATAATGGAGGATTCGATACAATAATAGGAAATCCTCCATATGGTGCAATATTGTCAAATAACGAGAGCATTTATATCCAAAATACTTTTGTACTTCAAGATTATCAATTAGATACATATTTACTTTTTATTGAGAGGTCTATCCACTTTTTGAAAGATAATGGGTTATTTGGTATGATTATACCGAATACATGGCTTTTAAACTTTAAAATAGAAAACATTAGGCGTTATATATTTTCAAATACTGAGATTGTAAAAGTTGTACATTTTCTTTTCTATGTATTCAAAGCAACTGTAGATACAGAGATTTCTATCATAAAAAAGGCTTCTCCAAAGAAAAATCACCAAATTAAGATTGAAATAATTGATAAAGACCGTAATATTGATACTCACAACATTAAACAAGTTAATTGGATTGATAAAGGCGGAAAACCTGTAAATATCTTCGAAAAACAAGAATTTATCACAATAACTGATAAAATGAAAAATTTAGATAAATTAGATGAATTATTTCTAATTAGACAAGGAACAAAACCTTTTCAAAAAGGCAAAGGTAAACCTCCTCAAACTGAAAAAATAGTACAAGAAAAACCATTTGTTTCTCATATCAAAAATGATGTGACATTTCGACCACTATTACGTGGTAGTATGATGCACAAATATAAAATCAAATGGGATAATGATTATTGGATTAGTTTTGGGGATTGGCTTGCAGAACCTAGATATTCCGCAAATTATGATGCGCCTAAGATAATTATAAGGCAAACAGGAGATTCTCCAATTGCAACTATAGATAATTCTAAGTTTATAGTTAGAGATAATCTTTATGCAATTACCACAAAAAAAGATGAGCTTAATGAAATTGATTTAAGATATATCTTAGGAATTATCAATTCAAATTTAATTAAATGGTTCTACCAAAAAATTCTGAATCCAGAAAAAGGTGAGGCATTAGCACAAGTTAAAAGGGGACATATAGCTCAATTCCCAATAAAAGTTCCTATATTAGATGATGAAATTGATAAAAAACAATACGAATTAATGGTAAATTTAGTAAACCAAATGATTCAACTCAACACCGATATTGATATAGCCAGAACGCCACAAGACAGGGAATTAATGCAACGACAGATTGATGCAACGGATAAACAGATAGATAAATTAGTTTATGAATTGTATGGTTTGACAAAAGAGGAAATAAAGATTGTTGAGGATATGGGATGAAATCCGTTATATTCTAGGTTAGATTTTTGTCGAGATGAGATAATGAAAGCTTGCAGATATGAATATTCAGATAAATTTTATAAGTTTAAATGCAATGAAGAATCTCTTCATGGTTCAGATTATTGTATACTCCATACAAGATTTCCAGAAGATGAGAATTCCCATGATTATCATGTTTTATTAGAGGAAAAGAATAAAAAAATAAAAGAAAAAGTTGAAAACGATGATTTTAATTTTTGGGGTGCCAAATTACCTGAATTAAATTTTGATGGCATGAATATTGAAGGAGATTTAACTTTTAGGGGCGCCACAATAAATAGATATGCTTCGTTTCGTGGTACTACAATAAAGGGGTATGCTAACTTTGATTTTTCCATAATAGATGGAACAGTAAACTTCGAGGGTGCTACAATTGACGAATATGTTTTTTTTGATGGTGCAAAAGTTAAAGGATACGCCTTTTTTATGGATGTGACAATAAATAAAGACTGTCACTTGAGACATGCTGTAATAGATGGAAATTGTTCTTTTAATAATGCATTTGTTGATGGGGATGTGTCTTTCAGTGATGGAACAATTGGAAAACATCTTTTTTTCCATGATGCTACAATAAAGATGAGTATTTGCTGTGATAATACAACAATTAATGGAAATCTTTCATTCTATGATGCTACAATAAATAGAGAGGCTTACTTTAATGGTGCTACAATAAATGGACTTGTTTTTTTTGAAGGTTTAAACATATCCAAAGAACTAAATTTTAAAGATACAATATTTAAAAACCCAAATTCCCAAGAAAAAGCGTGTAGAAAAGCAAAACAAGTATATGAGGAGTTAGGCGATAAATCAGAGGCTGAAGAATATTATTATAGAGAAATGGTGGGTAAAAGACTCCAAAAACCGTATTATAAGAGATATCTTGAGTTGATAATACAATACTGTTTTGGCTATGGTGTTTATCCTTATAGACTTGTAATTACGTGGGTACTAATTGTAATCCCACTTGCTTTTATTTACTGGCTTGGAAATGGAATACAAGATGCAAATACAATTTGGTCTAATCTATATTTCAGCGTTGTAACTGCTTTAACACCAGGGTATAGTGGTTATAAACCAATTAATTCACTATTTCAGATTTTAGCGACAGGGGAAGCTATTTTTGGAGCTTTTATGTGGGGAGCTTTTATTGTAACTTTTGCAAGGAAATATTTGCGATAAAAAATACTAATATGTCCCATTACAGATTTGTATACTGATTAATGAATTATTAAACAATTTATGTAATTTTATACTCCTAAAGAGTCTATAATAAATTACAGAACCAGAAAAGAGTTGTGATATTAGCATGTCAATAAAAGAATTTTTGAAAATATTTGATTTGCATAAGCTTTGGACATACGGTATATTGTTTATTGTGTTGTTACTGATATATGAGGTAAATTGGAAGTGGGTGGTAGCGCATAAGTTACCAAATGTTATTAGTACAACATTAACATCAGCAGAATTGTTAGTAGTAGCAGGACTTACAATTACGTTTTATACACTTTTATTACAAGTCATAGACAGAACATTAGGAAAGGATAAGAAATATGAGATTATAGAGAGTATATCTACTACTTTAATCCTATTAAATATATTTCTTGTATCAATAACTATAATTTTGATTTTAATATCTTCATTAGGGGCAGATTCTTTAAGATTAACTGGATTTTACTATTTAATTAATAGTTGGGTTTATAATGTGATAATAATGTTTTTTGTGATTGTGTCTCCATTTATGGAAAGGCTATTAGTAAAGAAGACTGATAGAATAATAATCAACTTAAGTTTAATTATCCTTTTAGTATATAGTGTTGTGAAATTCTTATTTTTTACTATATGATGATGTCTTATAGATTATTTTAATAACAGTTTCTACGTCTTTTCCGGTAATATTACAGTATTTTTTCCAAAGATTTGAATTATACTAATTTTTTCTTGATAATCTGTTCTTAGATGTTATCATATCATAAATATACTTTTATTTCATTGATTGAGAGGTAAATAATTGAGTTTTGAGATAGTGATAGATTAAAGTGTTTTTTATTAATTTTAGAGCCCAATATGATAGTATTGATATAGACTAAACTTGCAATAAATGTAGTTACTTATAAATCAACACATTTAATCATACGGTCATGTATTAATTGATATAGTTAGATATTGTATGTATCATTTACTCATGGGTGAAGTTGATTTAATTAATGTTTTTGATATTCACTTACCTTTGTTTTGAGTTGTTCAATTTTTATATAATTTCCTGGACATCGCATTCTAATTAAATTTTTAATTTGTTCCATTTCATTTTAAATAGATCTCCAAGTTTAGAAACATATAGCGTCAATTCGTAGATTCAAAACAGATACTATTTTAATACATTAAACACCATTCTTATACATGTTGGGGGAAATGGATGCGAGTTTTAACAGACACAAACATTTTTATTTTAAGGGAAGATAACAGTGTTGTTTCAGAGAATTTACAAAATTTGTTGCGTATATTAAACAAAGAATCTGTGACAATATTAATACACCCAATTTCAAAAGCTGAAATAAAAAAAGATAAAGATAAGGATAGAAAAAAGGTTTCATTATCCAAAATAGAAACATATCCATTATTGGAATCTCCACCTAATCCTATAGGAGATAATGAATATTTAACTGTAGTAGGAAAGCCAAAGAATAGTCATGACATAAACGATAACATTATTCTTTATTCTGTTTACAAAAATGCTGTGGATTTTTTTATTACAGAAGATAGGGGTATTCATAAAAAAGCATCAAAATTAGGAATCGAAGATAGAGTATTCACATTAGATGAGGCTTTAACCACCTTCGAAGAGATGTTTAAAGAGTTTCAACCACCTTATCCTCCTGCAATTGCTGCTAAAAAAGTTTATAATTTAGATGTTAATGATGAAATCTTTGATTCTCTTAGAGATGAGTATGATGGTTTTGATGAATGGTTTATAGATATTTCGAAAGAAGGCAGAGATTGTTGGGTACATTTTAATTCAGACGAAAGTATTGGAGCAGTTTTAATCTATAAACAAGAAGACGATATCATAGAATTAAAAGATAAAACTTTGGATAAAAAGAAGCGAGTTAAGATATCAACTTTTAAAGCTAAAAAAACAGGTTTTAAAATAGGAGAATTGTTTTTAAAACTTAGCATTGAATTTGCACTAAAAAATAACGCGACAGAAATTTATTTGACTCACTTTTCCAAACCAGATGATCATTTAGTAGAACTCATAACGGACTATGGATTTTCATATGTTGGTAAAAATAGGCGATATGAAGATGATGTTTATCTCAAAGAATTAAACCCCAGTAAAGAAGATTTAAAGCATTTATTTGATTCAGATGGTCCTGTTAAAGTGGCAAAAACTTTTTACCCTCATTTTTATGATGGAACTGAAGTTAATAAATTCATTGTTCCAATACGTCCTGAATTTCACCATAGACTGTATGTAGATTATAAAGGAAGGCAAACAACAATTCCTGAATTTTCTAACGAGTTTATTATAGAAGGCAACACTATAAAAAAGGCATATATTTGTAATTCCGTAAGAATAAATATGAATCCGGGAGATTTACTATTTTTCTACAGATCTCATGATGTAAAAGAGTTAACTACAATTGGTGTAGTTGAAAAAGTTTTTATAGACAAAAATAAGGAAGATATTATTAAAATCGTCGGCAAACGAACTGTTTACACAAATAAAGAAATAGAAGAAATATCTAAGAAGAGGACATTTGTAATTTTATTTATAATGGTGTTCCATTTACCAAAATCTATTAAACTTGAAGAATTAAAAAAGGCAAATGTTTTAAAAGCAGCTCCACAATCTATAATTAATGTAACAGATAAATATATTACTATAAAAGAGTTGGGTGATATTAATGGCCGTTTTACTTTCGATTAAACCCAAATATGTTGACGAAATAAAAAGCGAAAATAAAAAATATGAGTTTAGAAAGTCGATATTCAAAAGAAATAATACATCTAAAGCATATGTTTACTCAACTAATCCTGTAAAAAAACTAATAGGCAAGTTTAGTATTGGAAAAATCATAGAAGATCATCCAGAAAAATTATGGGAAAATTTTAATGACTATGCTGGTATAAATGAAGATGAATTCTTTGATTATTTCAGTGGTAGAAATAAGGGATTTGCAATAGAAATTAAAGAATTCATACTTTTTGATGATCCCATTGAACCTAAAGAGTTAATCCCGAATTTTGTCCCTCCTCAATCCTTTTATTATATTGAAGAAGACGTTATTGAAGGTAATTGTAACTCAAAAGAAGTACAAGAGAGTTTAGATTGTTACAGCAATAGTAAATAAATCAAACATATATTAATTTTTTTTGATATGCTAAGATTCATATAATTCAAAATGTCCAGTTAATTTTTTGATAACCAGTTTCAAGTTTTAATATTTCTCATCTCTTGTCTTAATAATCTTAATAGCCTTGTTATATTCATCAAATAATGTGTTATAATCATCTATAAGATGATAAATAGTTTCATGATTCATAAAAAAGACAAGTTCTCCATAACTAAAGTCTTTCAATAATTCAGGATAATGGGGTTTGTTTGAAAGATTATTTTATTACTAAAATCAAATTAGTTATGTCAAAATTAAAAAATAAGTATCGCTAACATGAATAGTCTTTGCAGGACAGATAACACCTAAACATCCAAATATTAATGAAATTAATCCTGGAATGCTTGACGAAGAAATTACGATTGAAGGAGTAGTGGATAATATCAAAGAATCTCCTAAAAGTCAAACATATTTTTTGGAAGTATCAGATAATACTGGAAAAATTAACGTAGTTATTTTTAAAAGAAATGCTAAGGATATTGAAAATAATAATCTAAATATTTTTCAACTTAATAAAAGAAGAATAAAACTTTTAGGTACAGTTACAGAATATAATGGTAGAATGGAACTAATATTAAAGGATGAAAAGTCAATTGAAATCATTGCATAAGTTGAATGTATCATCTTAAATTGATAAGATAAGTGAGAAATTTCAAAATATTTTTATATCATATTAAGTTAGAATCTAAAATTCATATCCGGTATTTAACTTGTTGAATGAATTGAATCAAAACAATAAAATTATCTATAAATTTTAATATATTATGTTTCATACCTTTAACAAATAGAAATTATAAAATTTGGAGTTATTTTCATGACGATAAAACGATTATTTGGAACATTTGGGGTTAGAAGAATTGCAAATCAGGAATTAACACCAGAATTTGCATCAAAACTTGCAGCAGCATATGGTTCACTTGTAAAGGGTACAGTTGCTGTTGGCGGAGATCCGAGAACATCTACAGAAATGATAAAACATTCTGTTATTGCAGGATTATTATCTTCCGGTTGTGATGTTGTTGATCTAGGAATATTGCCAACTCCTACTGTTCAGTTTGCAGTCAGAAATTATTATGATGGGGGAGTAATGATAACAGCATCTCATAATCCTCCAAAATACAACGGGTTGAAGTTTGTTGATTCTGATGGAATTGGAATCCCTGAGGATATGGAGAAAAGTATTGAAGATATGTTCTTTAATGAAAATCCTGAAAGGGTTTCTTGGAATGATATTGGAGAAGTATTTGCTAACCCGGGTATTATAGATGAATACGTTAATAACGTTTTTAACCGTGTTAATCAGGATTTAATAAAAAACGCCAAATTGAAGGTTATTGTTGATTGTGGAAGTGGAGCAGCATGTTTCACGACACCTTATCTCCTAAGAAAGCTTGGTTGTGAAGTAACTACTATGAATTGTCAACCTGATGGGTTTTTCCCTGGAAGAAATCCTGAACCTACAGCTGAAAACTTGGAAGAACTCAGAAAAGTTGTGAAATCAACAAAGGCTGACTTGGGAATTGCTCATGATGGGGATGCAGATCGTACAATATGTATAGATGAGAATGGAGATTTTGTTTTTGGTGACAAAACATTTGCATTAGTTGAAAAGGATATGCTTAAAGAAAATGGCGGAGGAATAATTGTAACAACTGTTGCAACATCTGCAGCAATTTATGATATTGCAAAAGAGTACGGGGGCGAGGTTATTGCTACAAGAGTTGGTGATCTTCTTGTTGCAAGAGAATTAAAGGATATGAATGGTTTATTTGGAGGGGAAGAAAATGGTGGTTTAATATTCCCTGATTTTGTTTATGGTAGAGATGCAGCATTATCAACAGCAAAAATAGTTGAAATAATGGCAAAAGAAGACAAACCCCTTTCAGAGTTAATAAGAGAACTTCCAAGTTACAGTTCAGCTAAGCTCAAGATTGAATGTCCTGATAATCTTAAAGTTGAAGTCATGGAAAAAATTGCAGATGCAACATCTGAGTATAAGGTAGATACTACAGATGGAGTAAAGATATTGACAGATGAGGGATGGGTTATTATAAGACCTTCAGGGACTGAACCAATATTCCGATGTTTTGCAGAAGCTGAAAACGAGAGCGATGCAAAAAAGATGGCTGAATGGGGAATCTCACTCGTTAAAGAAAATATGAAACAATAATTTAAAAATACCCATTTTTTTGTAACTATTTAATAGATAACTTTCATAAAATTCAATCTTTGTAAAACCCGTAAAATTCTGAACAGTAGGCACACATGGGATATTTTTCATATTTATAATGACTTGCATCGTCTTTGTTTATATCGAATTTTTGAAGACAGAAATAGCAAGTCTCTATTTTTCCTCCATTTTCACATTCACATTTATAATTATTTTGTTCTTCTATTTTAACACCCCTATACTGATTTGGATATTTATTTAGGATATTTTACTTTTAATAATTTATGTATACAATCACTTTTTCTTATACTTTACAAGTTGGTTATCTAAGTTCAGAAAAAAATTTTACCTTCAAACAACAAAATTATAACTATGATAGTCAAGGGAAAAAGAAGGAAAGTTGCATGGGGCATAACTGGAAGTGGCGAAAAGATTATGGAAACTGTAGAGATTATGGAAAAAATGAAAAAGAAGTACAGAAAAATCTATGATATTAGAGTTTTCATTTCCAAAGCCGGTGATCAAGTTTTAAAATATTATAATCTTTCAAATACATTGGAAACAATTTTTGATAAAACTTGGACTGAAATAAATGCAAATGCACCTTTTTTAGCCGGACAAATTCAACTTGGGAGTTATGAATTTCTCTTGGTAGCACCAGCAACCTCTAACACAGTAGCAAAGATATCACTAAGGATAGCTGACACATTACTTACAAATGCGGCTATAATGGGTCAGAAAACATCTACACCTATCTATATTATGCCAACAGACTTTAGAGAGGGAAGTGTAATTACACAGCTACCTAATGGAAAAGATCTAGAATTAAAAATTACTCATGAAGATGCTGAACACGTTGAAAAACTATCTAAAATGCCCAACACCTTCGTTTTTGAACATCCCGATGAAATACCTTCTATATTTGAGAAGCATTCTGGCAATTAAACAGTTGATGATAAAAACTGCAAAGTCACACTTAGATTGAACAGTCCATCATCGTTAGCAGTCATGTCAGAAATTCCTCTGAAGTAGTGGTCAACATCTCCTGCACCTGCGATATTTAATGCTAACGGTTCAACTTCGTCAATTCCTTTGAAAAAATTACCAATATCCATTATTTCGGATTCAGATCCTTTAAAATTTACTACAACACTGCCTCCAGTCCGTGACTGTATTGTAACATGTTGATCATCTACTTCTAGTTTTTCTTCACTTTTTTTTGTATTTGCTCTATTTTTTATGAATACTATATTGGATTTTTCCATCTCTAATCACCTATACCTAGTTAATAGAAGTTTTTTAAAACAAATCAATAGTTATATATTGGACTGGGCAGTATAAACTTTTTTTTATTTGAAATGTTTATATCAATATTTACATTAAAAAGGATAATAAAATAATCAAAAGGGTTTTATTAGAACTTGTAGCCTATTTCTCTTAAGAATTTTTTCCTGAATATTATATCCTCTTCAGTTTCAATTCCGACCGGTTTAAAACCATCAATAACTCCAATTATTCCTCTTCCTTGTTCTGTTTCTGCGATAAGTATCTCAACTGGATTTGCAGTAGCACAAAATAGGTTTACAACTTCTGGAACACTTTTTATTCGTTGTGACACATTTATGGGAAATGCATTTTTTAGAAATATCAAAAAAGAATGTCCACATCCAATTTCTAGCATCTTTTCTCCAGCAAGTTCTGATAATTCGTCATTATTACCTTCAATTCTTACAAGGCAGTCTCCAGATGCTTCACTAAATGCTATTCCAAATTTTGCACCAGGTACTGTATTAAATATGGCTTCATACAAATCTTCAATTGTTTTTATGAAATGGCTTTGTCCCAATATTATATTACAATCTTCTGGAGCTTCTAATTTAACTACTTTTATTTGCATGTCCATAAAAAACCTCCATTTTTGTTATAATGAATTTTATATTCTTTATAATTATTCAATTTATCTAACCTTCAATAATTTTAATTAGATTGGCTGAAATCATTTTCAAAAATTACTTTAAATTCGGGAGCGATCATTATATATATCAGAATTTTAAATAAATTGTCATTAACAATCATTATAAATATTTTAGAGTTTGAAAATTTCTAGCTTTTAATAAAATCAAACTAAAAAGTGTCTATGTTTTTAATTTATAAGAGGTTTCAACATGAAAGAGAAAATGAAAGAGATTGCTCAACGTGTTTCAGAGTTAAGGGAACTTTCTGATATTGGTATAGATGAAATGGCAAACCAATTGAATGTTCCTGTTAAAACTTATATGGGTTACGAAGAAGGAAAAAATGATATATCTGCAAGTGTACTTTACGAAATAGCACAGAAATTGAATGTGGATATGGGGCTACTGCTCACTGGAGAAGAAACTAGAATGCATATATTCGCAGTTACTAGGAAAGGTAAAGGTGTGAGAGCTGAAAGAAGAAAAGAGTACAAATACGAGAACCTCGCTGAAAAATTCATACATAAGAAAGCCGAACCATTCATAGTAGCTGTTAAACCTAGGACCCAATTAGGAAAACCTTTAACCAACTCACACCCCGGCCAAGAATTCAACTACGTTATTGAAGGAACCTTGAAAATTTACATACACGATAATGAAATTGTTCTTGAAGATGGCGATTCAATATTCTTCGATTCATCTTATGAACATGCAATGGAAGCACTAAATGATAAAAAAGCTAAATTTTTAGCTATAATTCTTTAAAACAACCAGATATATTATAATCAAATGGAAAATTAAAAATAAACTGTAAGTTTGGGAAAGAGTGTTAAGGGGTATTACAATGTCATCGTTACTAAATAAATTCGTTCCAAAAATGGAATTCGATTCATATCAAGATTTTGAAAAGAACTTTAAGATAGAAGTTCCTGAAAAATTTAACTTCGCATACGACGTAGTTGATGAGTATGCTGAGAAGGATCCTGAAAAGATTGCAATGGTCTGGTGTGATGACAATTCAGAAAAAATTTTTACATTCAAGGAAATGAAAACCTACAGTGATAAGGCTGCAAATCTTTTTAAAAACTATGGTATTGTCAAGGGCGATACAGTTATGCTTACATTAAAGAGCAGATATGAATTTTGGTTTTGTCTGCTGGCACTTAATAAGATAGGTGCAATACCTATCCCTGCAACGCATATGCTCAAGTCGAAGGATATTGTTTACAGAATTAAAAGTGCAGATATAAAGATGATGGTTTGTATAGCTGAGGACCAAGTTCCTGAATGTGTTGACAAGGCAGAAAAGGCTATTGGCGATAGAAAATTGATAAAATCAGTTGTTGGTGGGAAAGAGAGACCAGGATGGATAAATTTCAGGGAAGAACTTGAAAATACTTCAGAAGAATTTAAACGTCCCACAGGAAAAAATTCAACATCAAATGAAGATGCATCAGTTGTTTATTTCTCATCAGGAACAACAGGGCTTCCAAAAATGATACTCCACGATTTCACCTATCCGCTAGGGCATATAATAACCGCTAAGTACTGGCAGAATGTTGTTGATAATGGGCTTCATTACACAGTTGCAGACACTGGCTGGGCCAAATGTTTATGGGGAAAAATATATGGACAGTGGATAGCAGGAAGTGCAGTATTTGTTTATGATTATGACCGTTTCGACGCTGCTCAAATGCTTGAAAAAGCATCAAAACATGGTGTGACCACATTTTGTGCTCCTCCGACTATTTACAGGTTTCTAATCAAGGAAGACCTTTCAAACTATGATTTTTCAACCTTAAAATACGCAGTAACTGCGGGTGAACCATTAAATCCCGAAGTTTATAATAAATTCTATGAATTTACAGGTTTAAGATTAATGGAGGGATTTGGGCAAACAGAAACAGTGGTGAGTATAGCCAATTTCCCATGGATGGATCCTAGACCAGGTTCAATGGGAAAACCTTCCCCTGGATACGATATGCTGTTAATGGACAAACATGGTAAGATATGTGATATTGGTGAAGAGGGCGAACTAGTTGTTAAAACAATTGATAAAAAACCCCCTGGGCTCTTTGGAGGATATTATAAGGATAAAGTCAAAACTGACCAAGCATGGCACGATGGATATTATCATACAGGAGACACAGCTTGGAAAGATGAGGACGGATATTTATGGTTTGTTGGAAGGAATGATGATATCATTAAAAGTTCTGGTTACCGTATAGGTCCCTTTGAGGTTGAAAGTGCAGTTATATCTCATCCTTCAGTACTTGAATGTGCAATAACAGGTGTTCCACATCCTGTAAGGGGCCAAGTTGTTAAAGCTACCATTGTATTGGCCAAAGGTTATGAACCTTCTGAAGAGCTTAAGAAAGAAATTCAAAATCATGTAAAAAGTGTTACGGCTCCTTATAAATATCCTAGAGTAATTGAATTCGTTGATGAGCTTCCTAAAACTATAAGTGGAAAAATTAGACGTATAGACATAAGGGAAAAGGACAAAGAGGAACAAAATTAACACTATTAATTGGATGTGACAATAACACCAGGTAATAGGTTAAATGAGTATTAAATTTTATTACTAAAGTGATTGAGCATTTAAAAATTTTATAAATATAATTTATAAATTCATTATATATACAAAATCAAGAAAGATTGATATTATGTCTGAAAAAAAGGATAAAAAGGAACCATATCCTGTAATAAACACTTTAGAGTGTAAAGAATGTGAGAGATGTATTTTAGCATGTAGAAAGGGAGTACTAAAGATAAGTAGTTCCCTGAATGAAAGAGGATATCATTATGTTGAATACACTGGTGAAGGATGTACAGGTTGTGGAGACTGTTATTACACCTGTCCAGAACCTTTAGCAATTGAAGTACATATACCTAAGAGATCTAAAGATAAAAAGAAGAAAAAAAATGAGGAGGAAAATGAATGGCAACACAGCTCATTAAAGGAAACACAGCCGTTGTAATAGGGGCCATGTATGCAGGATGCGATTGTTACTTTGGATATCCAATTACCCCAGCCACAGAAGTCCTCCATGAAGCATCCAAATATTTTCCTATGACTGGAAGAAAATTTGTTCAAGCCGAATCAGAAGAAGCAGCTATAAACATGGTTTATGGTGCATCGGCAGCAGGTCACAGGGTTATGACAGCATCATCAGGTCCGGGTATAAGCCTTAAACAGGAAGGAATGTCTTTTCTAGCAGGAGCCGAATTACCATGTGTTCTTGTAGATATAATGCGGGCAGGACCAGGTTTGGGTAATATTGGGCCGGAACAAGCAGATTATACACAGCTTGTGAAGGGTGGTGGACATGGTAACTATAGAAACATAGTTTTAGCACCTAACTCTGTTCAAGAAATGTGTGATTTTACAATTAAAGCATTTGAACTTGCAGATAAATACAGAAACCCCGTAGTTGTACTGGCAGATGGAGTATTGGGTCAAATGGTTGAGCCTTTACAATTCCCTGAAAATGCGTTGAAACCCTCTATAGACACATCATGGGCTGTTTGCGGGAATAAAGAAACAAAAAATAATTTAGTTACATCTATATTCCTAGATTTTGACCAGCTTGAAGATTTTAACTTCAATTTACAGAATAAATATGGAATTATAAAGGAAAATGAAGTTGAATTTGAAGAATTTGCAATGGAAGATGCTGAAATAATTCTGGTTGCATATGGGATAAGCAGTAGAATAGCTAGATCAGCTGTTGAACAGGCAAGGAAACATGGGATAAAAGTTGGATTATTCAGACCAAAAACACTCTTTCCATTTCCTGAAAAGGCTCTAAAAAAGATAGCAGAAGAAAGGGAATGCAAATTCATATCTATTGAAATGAGCAACGGGCAGATGATGGAAGACATAATCTTGGCAATAGGTTGCAGTAGACCAGTAGAATTAATCAATAGAATGGGCGGAAATCTTGTGGATGTAGAAAATATAACCAAAAAGGTAATAGAAATTGCTGGAGGTAAATAAATGTCAAACAAGATTGAAGATCCCACAGAAAAGATTTTAAGAAAACCAAAATCTATTCTCGATGAATTTCCCCGTAAAGGTGGAAGTGCACCTACAGCAACTCATTATTGTCCGGGATGCGGACATGGAATTCTTCACAAACTTATTGGAGAGGCAGTTGACGAGTTAAATATTCAGGATAGAATGGTAATGACTAGTCCTGTGGGATGTGCTGTTTTTGCCTATTACTACTTTGATTGTGGCCATGTACAAGTTGCACATGGAAGGG
Source organism: Methanobacterium spitsbergense (assembly GCF_019931065.1). Lineage (NCBI taxonomy): Archaea > Methanobacteriati > Methanobacteriota > Methanobacteria > Methanobacteriales > Methanobacteriaceae > Methanobacterium > Methanobacterium spitsbergense. The sequence goes on from NZ_JAIOUQ010000003.1 coordinate 578,791, forward strand.
CACCTGCAGTTGGAACAGGAATATCACGAGCAGAAGACAATGCAATTGTGATACTGTATCAAGGAGACGGGGATCTTGCTTCAATAGGATTAAATGAAACTATTCAAGCTGCCAATCGTGGAGAAAAAATGGCTGTTTTCTTTATAAATAATACAGTGTATGGAATGACTGGCGGTCAAATGGCACCTACAACACTTGTTGGTGAAGTCACAGTAACCTGTCAAGAAGGAAGAGACCCTAGATTCACAGGATACCCACTGCACATGAGTGAACTTTTAAACAACCTCAAAGCACCTGTTTTCATTGAAAGGGTTTCACTTTCAGATCCTTCACACATAAGAAAAGCTAAAAAGGCTGTTAAAAAAGCACTTGAAATTCAGAGAGATGGCAAGGGTTATGCATTTGTTGAACTTTTATCACCTTGCCCAACCAATCTAAGACAAGATGCAGAGGGTGCAGAAAAATTTTTGAATGAAAAAATGGAGGTCGAATTTCCATTAGTTAATTTCAGGGATAGAACATCCGAGGTTGAACCTTTATGTAGAGGTGAAAGTGATTTTTCAAAGGAATTACTAGATAATATATTTGAAGTTGATAGTGGAAGTTCAATGGAACCATTAGATGATCCTGACTTTGAAACAAAGGTTATCAAAATATCAGGATTTGGAGGACAGGGTGTTTTAAGTATGGGCCTCATAATTGCCCGAGCTGCGTGCAAAGCACGCCGTTATGTTTCATGGTATCCTTCATATGGTCCAGAACAGCGAGGAGGAACATCAAACTGCACAGTAATAATATCTGGGGAAATAATTGGTTCTCCAGCAGTGCACAATCCTGATATACTGGTAGCACTTAATAAACCTTCTCTAGAAGAATTTGCACCAAGGGTTAAAAATGGTGGTACCATACTCTATGATTCGAAAATTGGAGAATTCATTACTCAAGAAAATATCAGGGTTATTGGAGTTCCTGCAATGAAAATAGCTAAGGAAAAAGGAGTTGGAAAGGCTGCTAATACTGCGATGCTGGGTGTTTTAATGGCGATTTCAAAGGAACTTTCTGAGGAAGTTTTCAAGGATGCTGTAAAACAGGCTTTTGCAAAAAAACCTAAACTAATTCCTGTTAATCTGGATATATTGGAATCAGGTTCAAAATGGGCTCATAAAAATTTAGAAATTGATAAATAGGGATTAGAATATTTTTTCATTCTATTTTTTTTTATTGTACTGAATCTGATGCTTATTTATTTTTATTTATTATTTTTAAAGTCAAAAAGGCTTGAAACTTTTGTTTGATGTTAAATTTGTTTCAAAGTATATCCTTAATTTGTACCATATTCATAAAATTAATATAACTGATTTAAAAATGAATATTTGTCCCTTATAACTCTTTAAATTCCTTTTAAAACAAAGTTTAAGTAAAACAAACTATAAAATATATATAAGAATTAGTTTTTTATTATATTTTTAGGGAGGTTTGTAATGTCAATAGATTCATCAAGAAAGGACGTTAGTATTGTTCTTTGCGGAGAAGCGGGTCAAGGTATTCAAACTGTAGAAAATATACTTGTAAAAGCAATTAAAAAGAGTGGATACAATGTTTTTTCAACCAAAGAATACATGTCACGTGTTAGGGGTGGCGAAAATTCCACAGAGATCAGAGTATCATCAAAGAGAGTAATTTCCTATGTTGATAGAATTGATATTTTGCTATCGTTAAGTAAGGGAGCGGTTCCACATCTAGAAAACCGTATAAAATCTGATACACTCATAATTGGGGATGAAAAAACATTAGAATCCCTTTCTACAGAAAATTACAACTTACTTAAAGTGCCTTTAATGGAAATAGCTAAAAAAATGGGTGGATCAATTTTTTCAAATGTAATAGCTGCAGGGATAATAGCTTGCGTTCTAAACATACCTAAATCAATATTTGAAAATTGTATCGAAGATATTTTTGCACGTAAAGGTCAGGAGATTGTTAAAAAAGATACAGATGCAAGTGTGAATGGATATGAAATTGGCAAGAAAATAGTTGATTCTGGAAGAATTAACTTACAGATTGAAAGGGATCCCCAAGTTTTAGAAGAACTACTTCTAGATGGAACAGAAGCAGTGGGATTGGGATGTATAGCGGGTGGCTGTAAATTTATGTCTTCCTATCCTATGACTCCATCCACACCTCTCCAAGTATTTATGGCTGTCAATTCAGAGGAATTTGACATGATCTTTGAGCAGGCAGAAGATGAGATTGCTGCAATTAACATGGCAATAGGCGGATTCTATGCAGGTGCTAGATCAATGGTTGCTACTTCAGGAAGTGGATTTGCACTTATGGAGGAAGCAGTAGGTCTTTCGGGAATGATTGAAATACCAGTGGTAATATATTTGGCTCAAAGACCAGGACCGGCAGTTGGTCTACCAACAAGGACATCACAGGAAGATCTGAACCTTGCACTATATTCAGGTCCTGGAGAATTTCCAAGAATAATATTTGCACCGGGTAATCTTGAAGATGCGTTTTTCCTTTCTCAAAAAGCATTTAACCTTGCTGATCATTACCAGATACCAGTATTCATACTTTCAGACCAATATTTTGCAGATATATTCTACAACCAACCAATATTCGATCTAGAGGGTCTTGAAATTGAAAATCACATAATAAAAACCAAATCAGATTATAAACGATACGAAATAACAGCCAGTGGAATATCTCCAAGAGGAATTCCCGGATATGGCGAAGGATTGGTTGTTGTAGATTCTGATGAGCACGATGAGGAGGGACATCTTACAGAGGATCTTGATCTCAGGACTGAGATGATTGACAAGAGACTAAGAAAATTAAATGAAATACAGAAGGAGATAATACCTCCAGATTTGTTAGGGGGTTCAAATTATAAAATTTTGGTAATAGGATGGGGATCAACCTACGGCTCAATAAAAGAAGCTTTGGATAATCTTGAAAATGAAGATATTAGCTTTTTATATTTTAAACAAATCTACCCATTAGATCCATCAATAAAAAACCTCCTTAACAATGCAGAAAAAACCATAATATTTGAAAATAATGCTCAGGGACAATTTGCAGATTTAATCAAACTTAAAATTGGATTTGAAATAGAAAAAAATGTTTTGAAGTATAATGGTATGCCATTTTCAGTGGAAGAAGTTGAAACGAGTCTCAAAGATTTTATAGGAGGATAAAAAATGGATCCTAATATATTTGATATAGACGGAGCAGACATTGCCTGGTGTCCGGGATGTGGAGATTTTGCAATTCTCAAGACAATAAAGGAAACACTTGCAGAAATGGAAATCAGCCCAGAAGAGCTGGTTTTTGTATCTGGAATTGGGCAGGCCGGTAAATTACCTCATTATCTTAAAGCAAATGTTTTTAATGGGCTTCATGGAAGATCTTTACCTGTATCCACAGCAATAAAAGCTGTTAATCCAGAACTTATTGTAGTTAATGTGAGTGGTGATGGTTGCACATATGGTGAAGGAGGTAACCACTTTATCCATAATATTAGACGTAATCCTGACATAACAAACATTGTTCACAACAACATGGTTTATGGTTTAACAAAAGGACAAGCATCCCCAACAAGTCAAAGAGATTTTAACACTCCTTTGCAGATTGAAGGCGTAACATTAGAACCCTTTAATCCACTGGCAATAGCAATAGCCCTAAATGCATCATTTGTTGCTCGGGCATTTAGTGGAGATATAAAACAAACTAAAGAAATTCTTAAAAAGGCAATAAAACATAAGGGATATGCTTTAATTGATATATTCCAACCATGTGTGACTTTCAACAAGGTTAACACATTTCAATGGTTTAAAAATAATACCTATTATTTAGATGAATCCCACGACCACTTTGATAGAGAGGAAGCATTCAAAAAGTCAATTGAAACAGAAAAATATCCTTTAGGCATATTCTATATGAATTCCGATAATAAAACATTTGAAGAGAACATAGTTGCCTATAAAACAGACAAATCACCCATGTACCAGAGGGATCTTGACATTGGTAAATTGAAGAAATTAATTGACACAAAAAAATGAATAAAAATTTTTAAATAGAATTTCCTTAAGATATGGTTATTAACAAAATGTTAAAATAGGGTGTAATTAATTATTAAAAAGAATTAGAGGTAAAGTATGGATAAAATTAGGATTCGATCTTGGAATGTCAATGGTATTAGGGCAGTTCATAAAAAAGGGTTTTTGGAATGGTTTATTAACGAAAAACCAGACATTCTTTGCCTTCAAGAAACAAAAGCAACTAGAAAACAATTTCCTAAAGATTTAAGGGTTATTGATAATTATCATCTTTATAATTCCGAAGCAGAAAAGAAGGGATACAGTGGAACTGCAACATATTCATCTATCAAACCTGAAAAAGTACAATATGGTTTTGGAATTAACAGATTCGATCTTGAGGGAAGAACAATTATCACAGATTATGGGGATTTTATACTGTTCAACATCTATTTCCCTAACGGTAAGATGTCACATGAGAGGTTACAATACAAGATGGAATTCTACGATGTATTCCTAGGATATGTAGATGAGCTGAAGGATGAGGGAAGGAATATAGTTGTATGTGGAGATGTTAACACTGCACATAAAGAAATAGATCTGGCCCATCCAAAAGAAAACTCAAAAATTTCAGGATTTCTTCCTGAGGAAAGGGCTTGGATGGATAAATTTTTTAGTCATGGCTATGTGGACACTTTCAGAGAATTTAACAAGAAACCCGAACAATATACGTGGTGGAGTTACCGTACCAGGGCAAGGGATAGAAATGTCGGCTGGAGACTGGACTATTTCTTTGTAAACAAGGAATTTATGGATAATGTTGAGTCTTCATACATTTTATACGATGTAATGGGATCAGATCATTGCCCAATCGGTCTTGATATTACGATATAGAACTAAAATTCCTGAATTAAAGTATTTAAGGAGTTTAAATTTTATTATTTTATTTAATATTTAAGTTTCGCATTGATTTTAGATTATATTATATATATTAAAAAAGTTAAACATCAAAACTTAAAAGTTTTATGAGATGTTTTACTAAGATAAAACACCTAATTATTATGCAGCGTTTTTTGTATAATCATTTAGACTTCATTATAAAAAACTTAAACAGGAATTTAATCAATACTTAGAGGGATGTTATATGGGTTATAAAGGATCTTCACAGAAATTTTTGGAATTATCAGGCATATCCATAGGGGATATTATTAAAATTACAAAAAACAATGTTTCTTACCAGGGAATTCTACTTGATAGAGCGGAAGATCCTGATGATAAACACATAGTTTTAAAACTAGATAGCGGTTACAACATAGGGATAGATGTTGTGGGAGCATTGGCAGAATTAGTAACAAAAGGAGATAAGCCCAATTTAGAACTTCCACCTTTAGATATGGGGAAAGATGTAGATAAACCAGATATATCAATAGTATCCACGGGAGGAACTGTCGCATCTGTTGTTGATTATAAAACAGGTGCAGTTCATCCTGCTTTTACAGCAGATGATCTTATTAGGGCAAATCCAGAATTACTTGTCCACGCTAATATAAATGGTGAAGCAATTCTCAATATTCTGAGTGAAAATATGAAACCCGAGTATTGGGCAAAAACTGCAAGATCAGTAGCTGATGAAATTAATAACGGAGCCGATGGGATTGTTGTAGCACATGGTACAGATACAATGCACTACACATCTGCAGCTCTGAACTTCATGTTAGATACACCTGTACCTGTTGTTGTGACAGGTGCTCAGAGAAGTTCCGACAGACCCTCTTCAGATGCATTTATGAACTTGATAAGTTCGGTGGTAGCTGCAAAATCTGATATAGCCGAAGTAACACTTTGTATGCATGCAGAAGAAGATGATTCATATTGTTTACTTCACCGTGGAACAAAGGTCAGAAAAATGCATACAACTCGCAGAGACACCTTCAGAAGTATAAACACCCTTCCAATTGCTAAAATTGAAAAAGGTAAATTAAAACTAGTTGATAAAAATTCAAATTATAAAAAGAGAAGCAACGAAAATGTACAGCTTCATGATGATCTCGAAGAGAAAGTTGCTTTAATTAAGAGCTATCCTGGAATTGAGGCAGACATAATTGATTATCACATTGACAAGGGGTACAAGGGAATTGTTCTTGAGGGTACAGGATTGGGACATTGTCCTGAAAATTTACTGCCATCGCTTGAAAGGGCAAAAGATTCTGATATTCCAGTTGTTATGACTTCACAATGTTTATATGGTCTGGTTAATATGAATGTGTATAGTACGGGTAGAAAAATTGTTTCTGCTGGTGTGATTTCTGTTTTTGACATGATTCCTGAGACAACATATGTTAAATTAGTTTGGGCTCTGGGTCAAACCGAAAATATTGAAGAAGTCAAAAAAATCATGCAAACCAATATAGCAGGGGAGATAGGGGAAAAATCATCAGAAAAATACTTTTTGAACTGATGATCAGTATTATATTTTAGTTATAGGGGGATCTTTATGGACTACAAAAAATTAGGTTTAAAAATGGGTCTTGAAATACACCAACAGCTTAACACAGAAAAAAAGTTATTTTGTCCGTGTAAATGTGAATTAACTGATAAAAAGCCTGATTACAAACTTTTAAGGTATTTGAGACCAACCCAAAGTGAGCTTGGGAAAATAGATAGGGCGGCTTTTGAAGAATCTAGGCGGAAATTAAAATTTATATATGAATCATACGATTATGAAACATGTCTAGTAGAATCTGATGATGAACCACCACACCCACTGAATATGGAAGCCTTAGAAATAGCAATGATAATAGCTTCCATTCTTCATATGAATATTATTGATGAATTCCACACCATGAGAAAACAGGTTATAGATGGGAGTAATACAGGCGGATTTCAGCGAACTGGACTTGTCGCAACAGATGGATATCTTGAAACAGAATATGGAATTGTCAAAATAGAAAATCTCTGCCTTGAAGAAGACGCAGCTAGAAGAATTAGTCAGAAGAGAGGGAAAGTAGTATTCAGACTCGATAGGCTGGGAATTCCTTTGTTGGAAGTAACTACAGATCCATCTATTAAACATCCTGAACAAGTTAAAGAAGTTGCATATCAATTGGGTCAAGTTCTTCGAAGTACAAAGGTGAAACGGGGACTAGGAACAATACGTCAAGACCTGAATATTTCCATTGCAGAAGGAGCACGTGTGGAAATAAAAGGGGTACAAGACCTTGATTTAATGCCCAAAATGGTAGAAAATGAAGTTAAAAGACAATTAAACCTCATAAAAATAATGAAGGAACTTCAAAGTAGAGAAGCTACTGTTGATAATGAAATACATAATTTAAATAAAATATTTAAAAAAACTGAATCTAAAATAATATCTAAAGCATTGTCCAATGGAGGAAATGTTCTAGCAATAAAATTAGGTGGATTTAAAGGTTTAATAGGAAAAGAAGTTCAACCTGGAAGGCGTTTTGGAACTGAACTAGCAGGTTATGCTAAAAAGATGGGAGTATCAGGAATATTTCATATTGATGAACTTCCAGCATATGGTATAACAGATGTAGATATTGAAAGAATTGCAGACCATCTCAAACTATCGGAATATGATGCATTTATCATTGTTGCAGATGAGGATGAAAAGGCAAGAAATGCTATTATGGAAGTACAAAGAAGAGCAAAAACATCTATTAAAGAAGTCCCTGAAGAAACAAGGAAGGCTTTAGAAGATGCTAACAGTGAATATCTCAGACCATTACCCACAGCTAGCCGTATGTATGTTGAAACAGACATACCTACTACTGTAATATCTAAAGAGCAGATAAATGATATTAAATCAAATTTACCCGAACTTCCAAATGAAAAGAAACAAAGAATTATTGATCAGTACAAATTAAGTGAGGATATAGCTTCACAATTAGTTCGATTAGATAAGGTGGAAAATTTCGAAGATATAATGTCCACCTCAAAATTAGACCCAACCACGGTAGGATCAACACTTGCTTACACACTTAAAGAGCTTAGAAGAGATGGAAATGATGTTTCAAGATTAGATAATAAGATGTTGAAGGATACTTTTGCATTGGTTGAAGATGGAAAAATCGTTAAAGAAGCAGTTTCAGAAGTTATTGTGGGATTATGTAACGAAGAAGGTTCACCAGAGCAGATAGCTAGAAGTCTTAACATTATTATGCTCTCTGAAAAAGAAGTGGAAAAAATAATAGATGAGATACTGTTTGAAAATAGCAAAATTGTTGAAGAACGTGGAATGGGTGCAATTGGAGCTTTAATGGGTAAATCCATGCAGAAACTCCAGGGTAAGGCAGATGGAAAACTTGTGAATAAACTTTTGAGGGATAAGATACAGAATATAAAGTAGTTGTGATGTTTTTAATAAAAAAATTATTAAGTGTATACGCACTTAAAATCCCTTAAATAATATTTAATAATGGAATTTCGGGTGGTTTTATGGAAGAACATGATATTATTATTGTGGGGGCAGGACCTGCAGGTCTAACAGCAGGCATATACGCAGGAAGAGAAGGTTTGAAAGCAATGATTATCGATAAAGGTGTTAAAGGTGGAAATGCTAACATGGCCCCTGTTATTGCAAATTTTCCAGGGTATAAATCAATACCGGGATTGGAGTTGCTTAAAAATATTGGAAACCAAGCAGAAAAATATATTTATATCCGGGAATACGAAGAAATAGTTGAAATACAGAAAAAAACCGACACAATAACATTAAAAACTGATAAAGATAATTATAGAACTAAATCATTAATAATCTGCTCTGGCACAACCTACAGGAAATTGGGTGTTCCTGGTGAGGATAAATATATAGGGAAAGGAATATCATATTGTTCAATATGTGATGGAATGCTTTTTAAGGGTAGAGATGTTTTAGTTATTGGTGGAGGTAACTCTGCTGTTACACATGCTCTCCATCTTAAAGATATAGGTGTAAATGTTAAAATTGTCCATAGAAGAGACGAGTTGAGAGCTCAGAAATATTTACAGGATAAACTACATGAAGTTGGAATACCTATTATTTGGAACTCTGTTGTAAAGGAGATAAAGGGAGATATATTCCTAAAAAGTGTGATAGTCCATAATAGAGAAACAGATGTTGATGAAGAGCTGGAGGTTTCAGGTCTATTCTTAGCTGTAGGTGAAAAACCAAACAGTGACATTGCATCTAATATGGGTGTAAATGTAGATGAAATGGGTTATATCATAACAGATAAAAACCAAAAAACAAATATTACAAATGTTTACGCTGCAGGAGATATAACTGGAGGAGTGAAACAACTTGTAGTTGCTTGTGGTGAAGGGGCTGTGGCTGCTGTAAATGCATATGAAGAACTTAAAATTGTAGAATAGAATTTTTATGATTTAGATTATTCTTTTTTTAAATAAATTCCAATAAGTTTCATTGGAGGGAATATGTCAAATGTAAGATTTGGTCCGGCTGGAAGACCCATTAACTTTAAAGGTAATGCAAAGGATGCATGTACTTATATAAAAGAAGAAGGACTTGAAGCCTATGAATATCAGGCAACATATGGTGTAAAAATTTCTAAACAATCAGCAATCGAACTTAAGCAGGATTCTGAAGATAATGATGTACTTGTTTCGATGCATGCGCCATATTACATAAATTTATCATCAAACAAGGATGATGTGATAGAAAGATCCATTCAAAGGTTGATTCAAGCTGCAAAGGCTTCAGAATGGATGGGTGCTTATAGAACTGTTTTCCACCCCGGATTTTATACTAATTACACTTCAAATGAGGCTATGGATCGATGTAAAAATGCTATAAAGCAGATTATGGATAAATTGGAGGTTCTTGGGGTTGAAAATTACTATTTTGCACCGGAAACCACGGGAAAAAGGTCTCAACTTGGCAATTTGGATGAGATAATAGAAATTTGCAGGTCATTTGATCATTTTGAACCTACAGTGGATTTTGCTCATGTATATGCAAGATCTAGAGGAAAAATTAATAAACGGGAAGATTACAATCAAATCTTTCAGAAACTTGAGGATGAATTAGGGATTAAATCTCTTCATTCTCATTTCACACATATAGAATACACAGATGCTGGAGAAAGAAAGCATCATAAACTTTTAGATGATAATTATGGTCCTCCTCTCCAACCATTTATTGAAGAAATTGCTGAGTGCGGTTGGAACATTACAGTGATATGTGAAAGTCCACTAATTGATCAAGATGCTCTTGTAATGAAAAAGATGTACAGCCAGTTTTTGGCAAATAAAAAAAAGATATAACACCAAAAAAAATAACCTCTAAAACAACTCATTTTTATTTAAGAAGTCCTGATGTAAATTCTAAATAAAATATTACATTAATATTATTATTGGAAAATAATTAATATTAATGCAAGTAAATCATTGTTGTCTATAAAAATAATTATTTTTCATTTTTTTCAATATTATTTTGAGAACAAAACTTTTTTATCCATTGCAATATACAAGTATGTTCATATAGTATTGATTCTAAAAGTATAGCAAATCAACAAATATTTTGATATTCACAAATTTATACATTCAATTTGAATAAAATTTACTAAATATAAAAAATGGTAGGTATCCTAGTGAAACTGAATAATATAACTCCTGATACATTGGTATCGGACAAAAAAACTTCAAAAAATTTAAATGAACCTAATAAGGAGGCTAAACTGGTAGTACTCCAGTCTATTGGCTATCCATTTCTATGTAATCTTGTTGAAAATCCTAAAATTGAAATATTCGATAAAGAACTTTTTGAACTTTATGCCAAAGAACAGTGGGAGGGATGTGTGGTTGATGAAGGTTCATTCTTGTTTGACCAGAAATTACTTCCAGATTATGCATTTAAGATTGTGAAAGCTCATCCAGATAATTCAAAAATAACCGATAACACGTCAATTCTTCTAATTGAGATTCAAGAATCGCGTGAAATAAAGCAGATTGAAAGTAGCATCCGAATGGAAGATGTGATTGGGCAGGAACGGGCTAAGACCAAGTGCAAAATAATAATGAAATATCTTAAGGAACCAGATAAGTTCAAGGAATGGGCACCAAGGAATGTTCTGTTCTATGGAACACCGGGTACAGGAAAGACCATGCTTGCAAAATCCCTTTCAAATGAATTAAAAGTTCCATTGTTTCTTGTTAAGGCAACTAGTCTTATAGGTGAACATGTAGGGGATGGTGCTAGACAAATTCATGAACTTTTTGAAATGGCTTCTGCAAGTTCACCTTCTGTTATTTTCATAGATGAGATGGATGCAGTAGGTCTAGACAGGAAATATCAATCGTTAAGGGGAGATGTTTCAGAGGTTGTCAATGCTTTGTTAACTGAAATGGATGGTATTGATCATCATAAGGGAGTTGTAACAATAGGTGCAACCAATAATCCTCATTTACTTGATTTCGCAATAAGGAGTAGATTTGAAGAGGAGATTGAATTCACACTTCCAGATGAAAAAGAAAGGTTGGCTATTTTAGATCTTTATACCGGATCAATGCCAATTAGTGTTGATTTGAACTTAGATAGACTTGTAAAATGTACTAAGGGGATGTCTGGAAGGGATATTAAGGACAGAATTTTAAAAGTTGCTCTTCATAAGGCAATATACGAAGATACAGACACAGTTACATGGGAGCATGTCAAATATGCGCTTAAACAACATAAAACCAAACTGAACGAACCAAAAGGTATGTTCGCATAATTATTTAAGTTTTTTTCTTATTTTTTTGGATAAAATTTTAAATATACGTTTTAATGGAAAAATAGGACTTATATATACATCCCTCACAACACTCAGGATACATGCTCTTTTTACACCTATATATTGATGTGTTCTATTCATAAATACCTAAGATCATAATTTACTATTGATTATATGGACTTTGGATTTGATTAAATTATATGAATTTTTTTTGTAATATCTATTTATTTAGATTTAAAATTTAATAACAGTCAGGTTTATAAGTCATATAAAAAATTTAAATATGGAGAGGTATAGGATATTATGGGGTCTATGAATCTAAATGAGATAATTATCGATGCAATGAAGTATTCTGCTTCCGATTTGAAAATGTTACTTCTTCTTGGATTGGTACTTTTTATTGCAGATTTTGCAGATTCACTATCTGGGGCAGGAGAAACCACAGATATTCTAAGATTTTTTCTTAGTGTCGTAGTTATTTTACTTGCTATCTTTGAAGCAGGTTATGTTTTTAGAATAGTTGAAGAAACAATTCATGGATCAAAAAAACTTCCTCAATTCAATGAATTGAAAATAACATTCATACACGGACTTAAAGAGACTATAGTCCTAATTATGTACTTTTCTATTCCTCTTTTGTTGTTTGTGTTGTTCTTTGTAGAATTTTTATTCTCTATGGATTTAGATGATGTTTCTGGAGAAAGTACAGCATTATTTCTAATTATACTTGCTATAACAGTTATTATTTATGCATTCTTCCCTGCGGTATTGTTACACCGAGCTCATCACAACGGAGAGGTAAGAGCAAGCATTGATTTTAAAAAGATTTATCATAAAATACGAAATGTGGGTATTAAACGATTGATTATTGTTTACCTTGGAATATTCATAGTTGGAACCATGGTAGAAGTGGCTTTATCAGATAGTTTGGCAAATACTATTCCTATTATAGGTACTTTTATTCCTGATCTCATAATTGCCCCGTATATATTAATATTCTCT